>NZ_JBIAVJ010000013.1:0-158668 GCF_042894025.1 Streptomyces sp. NPDC001549 | reverse complement strand
CCACGGCTAACTGCCGGGCCTCCCCGGCGCTGACGGCAACCACTAACACCCTCCGCGCCACCCTCCTCTCCCCCCCCCCGCCCCCCCCCGGGGGGGGGGGGGGCCCGCCCCCCGCGCCCCCCACCCCCGTCAGGCGGTCGCCAGCTGCGGGATCAGGCGCATCGCGTTGTCGTGGTAGATCCCCCGCAGCTGCTCCGGGGTGAAGGCCGGGTCGGCTTCGAGGGCGGGGAGTGCCAGGTCCATGACCGTGTCGGCGGGGGCGGCGGGCCAGTCCGTGCCGAAGAGGATGTGGTCGGCCGGTACGTGCTCCAGCAGGGTCGCGGCGGGCGCCATGGGGCCTGCCGTGTCGTAGTAGAAGCGGCTCAGGTGGTCACGGACGGCGGCGGGTTCGACGGCAGGTTCGCAGAACCGTCCGAGGGCCTGCAGGCGCGTCGCGATGTACGGCAGGAAGCCTCCGGCGTGCGGCAGGACCACGGAGAGGTCCGGGAAGCGGTCCAGCGTCCTCCGGCTGATCATGTTCACGGCGGCCCGCGTGGTGTCCAGCAGGAAGTCGCACATGAAGTTCGGGATCCCCGGAACCGTCGACCCACCGGGCGGACCGGACGCACCCGGCGGGCCGGAGGCACCGGGCGGACCGGACGCACCGGGCGGACCGGACGCACCGGGCGGACCGGAGGCACCGGGCGGGCCGTCCGGAAGGTTGTGCGGGTGGGTGTCCACCACGGCGGAGAACTCGTTCAGCTCGTGGAACAGCCGGTCGTAGGCGGGATCACCGAGGTAGACGCCCCCGTAGTTGGCCGTCACGTTCACCCCGACGGCCCCGAGCTGCCCGAGCCCGCGGCGCACGGCCCAGGACGAGGCCTCCGGGTCGTCCAGGAACAGCGGCACGTAGTACGAGAACCTTCCCGGATGCGCCTGCGCCACCTCGGTCATCGACTGCAGCGTGATGTTGATGGCCTCGCGCAGCTGCGCCGACGACCGGTAGCGCGCCGGCAGCATCGGCTTCAGGACGGCGGTCGTGATGCCCGCGCCGTCCATGAAGCGGATCGCCGCGTCGGTGTCGAGCCGGCTCCACGGGGGCAGCCGTTCCGGCTTGATCAGTTCGTGGTGCGCGGCCCAGTCGCGCCACTGCGGCGCGCAGAAGTGATGATGCATGTCGATCTTCGAATGGACCGCGCGCGCCGCGTCCGTACCCGGTGCGGAGTGACCCCGCGCGACCCGGATGACCTCGCTGGTGCCCACCGCGGCGATCCGCAGTTCGTCCGCCGGCGTCCCCAGGAGGCGCAGTGCGGAGGTACTCACGGAATCCGTCATGCCAATCCACCGCCCATCGGGTCTGGGTTACCGGCCGGAGGCCACGGAGGCCAGGGACGGCTCGTCCGGGTCCGCGCCGGGGCGGGACGGCTCCAGGACCAGCCGGAGGTGTTCGAGGCCCCGGAAAGCCGGCACCGGACCCTTGAGCCACGCCCTGCCGGTCTCCTGCGCGTCCGCGAGCTCCATGTCCGGGAACTCCCGCAGGAGGGTGGCGAGCGCGATCTCGAGTTCGAGCCGCGCGAGCGGTGCCCCCAGGCAGTAGTGGGTTCCGTGCCCGAAGCCCAGGTGCGTGCCCTGGAGTCCCTCGCGCGTCACGTCCAGCTCGTCGGGGAGGTCGAACTTCTCGGGGTCCCGGTTGGCCGAGGAGATCGCGATCTGCACGAGGGAGCCCTCGGGGATCAGGGTGCCCCGGATCTCGGCGTCCCGCGCCGCGTACCGGAAGGTCGACGTCTCCACCGATCCCTCGAAGCGCAGCATCTCCTCGACCGCCCGCGGGATGAGCGCGGGGTCCTTGCGCAGCAGCGCCGCCTGGTCGGGGCGGAGCAGCAGGCTGAGGACGGAATTGCCGATCTGGTAGGCGGTGGTCTTGTGGCCGGCGAAGAACAGGACCCACAGCGACGCGACCAGTTCGGGATCCTCCAGCCGTTCCTCCGCCTGGAGGAGGTCGCCGAGGAAGGAGTCCGACGGGTGCGCGCGCGTGTCCGAGATGAGCCGCTCCAACCGGTGCTGCAGGCGCTCCTCGGCCGCCTTCAGCTCCGCCTTCTTGCTGGGGTCGAACCGGGAGCGGGTCACCACCGCGAACTGCTCCAGGATCTCCGGGCGGTCCCCCTGCGGGATGCCCATCAGTTCGCACAGGACCGCGACGGGCAGCGGGAACGCGAACGAGGCCATGAGGTCGACCGTGCCCGCCTTCCGGCATTCGCGCAGGATGTCCTCGGCGATCTCGGTGATCCTCGGGCGCATCTGCTCCACCCGCCGGGGGGTGAAGGCGCTCCGCAGGACGCGGCGCAGCCGCGTGTGCCGGGGCGGGTCCGAGAAGAGCACGTTGTCGTCGAGCGCGTCGAAGAAGCTGCCGTACACGGCGTGGTAGGTGTCGATGGCGCCGTGCATGTTCTTGCTGAACCGGGGGTCCGACAGGGCGTCGCGGGCGTCGTCGTGACGGGTGATGAGGTACGTCTCGATCCCGTGGGGAGGGGTCAGCCGGCACACCGGGGCCTGCTCGCGCAGGGCGGCGTACATCGGATGGGGGCACTGCCGGTACTCCGGCGCGCCCCTGGACACGGCCGACACGATGTCGTGCAGCTCGCCGCCGCCGTCCGGTGCCGCATCCTGCTGCGCCATGGTCCGTACCCTCCGTCGCACTCGCCTGCTGGGGACAACACCGGTTCCCCGTGCGGATGCGTCGCGAAACGGCGCCTTTCCCGTTCGAGTGAGCCGGCGGTGCCGGGGGCCGGGGCGGGTCCGGGTGCGGGTCCGGCCGACCGTCAGCCGATCGGCGGTCGCCCGTCCGGGCCGAGTGTGTGGCGGGCCCGGCGGCCCGGGGAAGGGCTGCAGGTGCCCCAGCCAGCCCGTCACAAGGAGCCCGCGCATGGCCCGCAGTCTCGCCCTGGCCCTCACCGCAGCCGCCTCGCTCACCCTGGCGGCCGTCACCGCTCCCCTCGCCGCCGCGGGCACGGGCCCCGGCCGGGCCCAGGGCGACCTTGCCCGCACGTACGCGGCGACCGCCAGATACCAGGTGCACGCCAACGCCGTGGCGGACGGCTACAAGCCCGACCAGTACTGCGTCGTCGACAAGGCGGGCCCGGGCGCGCTCGGTTACCCGCACTTCAATCACAAGTACGACAACTCCCTCGACCCGGCGAAGCCCGCCGCGCTGTTCTACGAGGACGACGGGCGCGGCGGCAAACGACTCGTCGCGGTGCAGTGGCTGCTCTACGACCGCGACCAGAAGCTCACGACGGACGACGACCGCCCCACGATGTTCGGCACCCCCTTCAAGGGCCCCAAGCCCGGCAACTTCCCCGGTCAGCCGGTGCACTACGCCCTGCACCTGTGGCTCTGGAAGAAGAACCCCGACGGCCTGTTCGAGACCTTCAACCGGGCGGTGACCTGCCTTCCGGGCACCACCCGCCCCAAGCCGTCCGTCTGATGCCGCCCGGGGAGCCACCCATGCCCGTCACCCGGCGCAGCCTGCTCGCCGCGGGCGGGATCGCCTTCAGCGGGGCGCTCGGCGCACTGTTCGCCGGTGGTGGCTCCCGGGCCGCCGCCCGGGCCCCGCGGACCCCCCGCACCGACCGCGGGTACGGGCCGCTGGTGGCCGACCCGCGCGGGCTGCTCGACCTGCCCGCCGGGTTCACCTACCGGGTGCTCTCCCGGGCCGGCGAGCCGCTGCGCTCCGGCGAGGGGCCCGTGCCCGCCAACTGCGACGGCATGGCCGCCTTCGAGGCCGGCGGCGGCCGTGCGCGCCTCGTCCGCAACCACGAGAACCGCACCACCGCCGCCCTGCGCGTCCCCGCCGTCCCGGGACTGACCTACGACCCCCAGGCCCTCGGCGGCTGCACCGCCCTGGAACTGGACGCGGCCGGGCGGGTCACCGGTGAGCGCGTCGCCCTCGCGGGCACCGCCGTCAACTGCGCGGGCGGCCGTACCCCCTGGAACACCTGGCTGAGCTGCGAGGAGACCGAGGACCGCGCGGGCACCTCCGGCTACACCCGCGACCACGGCTACGTCTTCGAGGTGGACCCGGCCGACCCGCACCGCTCGGGCGCGGTCCCGCTCACCGCGATGGGCCGCTTCGCGCACGAGGCCGTCGCCGTGGACCCGTACCGCGGGGTCGTCTACGAGACCGAGGACGCCTTCGTCCGGCCGTTCGGGCTGTTCTACCGGTTCCTGCCGGAGCGGCCGCTCGGCGGGCTCGGCTCGCTGCGGGCCGGGGGCCGGCTGGAGGCCCTGCGGGTGGCGGGGCTCGCGGACCTGGCGGTGGTGGACGAGCCCGGGGCGGTGTTCCCGGTGGAGTGGGTGCCCGTACCGGACCCGTCGGCGGCCGGAACGCCGATCCGGCTCCAGGACTTCGGGCCGGGCGGGATCACCCACGCGCAGAAGCTGGAGGGCTGCTACTGGGGCGACGGCGGGGTGCACTTCGTGTCCAGCTTCGCGCGCAGCGGCGAGGGCGCGGCCGCCGACCACCACGGGCAGGTGTGGTTCTACGATCCGCGGCGCGCCCTGCTGCGCCTGGACGTGCTCTTCGGCCCGGCCGCCGACATCGCGCTGCCCGGGGACTCCCCCGACAACATCTGTCTGGCCCCGGACGGCGGACTGATGGTGTGCGAGGACGGCGGCGGCGCGCAGTACGT
This sequence comes from Streptomyces sp. NPDC001549, assembly GCF_042894025.1. Taxonomy (NCBI): domain Bacteria; kingdom Bacillati; phylum Actinomycetota; class Actinomycetes; order Kitasatosporales; family Streptomycetaceae; genus Streptomyces; species Streptomyces sp. NPDC001549. The sequence continues at coordinate 154,001 of NZ_JBIAVJ010000013.1, read as the reverse complement.
CTTCGGGGTGACGGTGGGCGGTGAGGTCTACCCGATGGCCCGCAACGCCGAGGACATCGGCCGGCCGGGGGCCCCGGAGTGGGGGGAGTTCGCCGGGGTCACCTTCTCCCCCGACGGGCGGACGATGTACGTGAACGCCTACGCGCCGGGGACCACGTTCGCGGTGACAGGGCCCTGGCACTGACCTCGCGCTGACCTCGTACTGTCCTCGCGGTACCGCAACTGGGCCATCAGCACGCTGCTGCGGGAGCACCTGGAGGAGATCGGTCCGCAGTGTCCGAAGGGGGACTTCGATGTCGAGGAGTGCCGCAGGAGGCTGCTGGCGGGGTGAGTTCCGCCCGACCGCCTGTCGTTCATTCCTATCATCGGTTAGTCATATAGTTTGCGTACGTGACCAATTCCGTACGAAAAGTAGCTGCCGCAGCTGTCACGGCGGTGCTCGGCGCCGCGCTCGCGGGATGCGGGGGCGGCGCCGGCGCGCCGGACACCGGCCGCGAGGCCCGTATGGGCACCCCCGCCGCCTCGGCGTCCGCCTCGGCCTCGGGCTCCGCCTCCGCCTCCGCCTCCGGATCGCCCGCCGCGTCCCCGCAGGCCGGTGCGCCCGCCAAGCCCCCGACCATGGCGCCGGGCCCGAACGGCCTGACCCCCGTCTTCGAACGGGCGGAGCAGCAGACGGACAAGACAGTGGCGCTGACCTTCGACGCCGACATGACCTCCGACCAGGGGCCGCGCGCCGCGGACGGGGAGCACTTCGACAACCCCGCGCTGATCTCGGCCCTGCGCACCCTCAAGGTGCCCTCGACGATCTTCATGACGGGCCGCTGGGCCGAGGAGTACCCGGACCAGGCCAAGTCGATCGGCACCGACCCGAACTTCGAGATCGCGAACCACTCGTACAGCCACCACGCCTTCAAGTCCCCCTGCTACGGGCTGCCCGCGCTCGACGCCGCGGCCGCCCGCGCCGACGTGGACCGCGCCTTCGCCGCCTTCCGGCAGGCGGGCGCGGTCAACACCGTCCCGTACTTCCGCTTCCCCGGCGGCTGTTACGACGACCAGGCGCTGCGGGCGCTGTCCACGGCCAAGGTCACGGCCGTCCAGTGGGACGTGGTCAGCGGGGACGCCTTCGCCAAGGACCCGGGCGCCGTGGCCGAGCAGGTGCTCGCCGGCGTGAAGCCCGGCTCGGTCGTGGTCATGCACTGCACGCGCAGCGCCGCCCCGGTCACCGAGGAGGCCATCCAGCGGATCGTCCCGGAGCTGCGCAAGCGCGGCTACCGGTTCGTGAAGGTCTCCGAGCTGATCGGCAAGTAGCGCGGGCCCCGGGCCGCTTCCGGGCCGCTTCCGGGCCGTCTCTAGCCGGAGCAGGCGGTGCGCTGGGCTTCCTGCCACTCGCACACCGGGCAGAGCACCACGCCGGGGGTGGCGACCCCGTACTCGGTGGGCTTTCCGCACTCCAGGCAGTCCGCGTACGGCGGTCCCGCCACCCGGCCGGCCGGGGCGGCGGGTGCGGGGCAGTACGACGGGGTCTGCTGCAAGGGGGTCTGCTGCGACGGGTCCATACGTCGAGCCTAGCGGCGGACGGCTTGCGGACAACTGCCGCCGGAGTACTGGTAGGAAACTTTCCTTCCTGTTAGTGTCCCGGGCGGCGGCTTGGCGCGGTGCCCACCCCCACGGGCATGACGCGCTCAGTGAGAGCTCTGACCCGGCCGCCGTGGTGCCGCCCCCCGCCCGCCCCGCGCGGGCGGGTGCGGGGCCCCGCGCCAGTGTCCAGCTCTCACCGCCCCTCAAGGCAGGGAGTTCCAGGTATGCGCCTGAACCGCCTGAACGCCTCCGCTCACCCCCCTCTGTTACGCGGCAGGCTTCGCACCCTCCTCCTCACCGCCCTCACCGGCCTGGCCGCGCTCACCCTCGTCGGCGGGCTCCTCCTGGCCTGGCCCGGACGGGCCGGGGCCGCCGCCGACCCCCTCATATCCCGCGGGAAGCCCGCCACCGCCTCGTCCACCGAGTCCTCCTCGCTGGGCGCGAAGAACGCCTTCGACGGCGACCCGGCGACCCGCTGGGCCAGCGCCGAGGGCAAGGACCCGCAGTGGATCCGGGTCGACCTCGGCTCCGGGGCCACCGTCTCGCGGGTACGGCTCACCTGGGAGGCGGCCTACGCCAAGGCGTACCGCGTCGAGATCTCCGCCGACGGCGCCGCCTGGACCGCGCTCGCCACCGAGACCGCTGGCAACGGCGGCACCGACGACTGGACCGGCCTGTCCGGCAAGGGCCGCTACCTGCGCGTCCAGGGCACCGCGCGCGGCACCTCGTACGGCTACTCGCTCTTCGAGGCCGAGGTGTACGGCACCGTCGGGGACGGGCCGCCGCCGGGCGGCTCCTTCACGGTCGTCGCCGCCGGTGACATCGCCGCGCAGTGCACGGCGTCCGACAGCGGCTGCGCGCACCCCAAAACGGCCGCGCTCGCCCAGCGGATCGACCCGAAGTTCTACCTGACGATGGGCGACAACCAGTACGACGACGCCCGGCTCTCCGACTACCGCGCCTACTACGACAAGAGCTGGGGCGCCTTCAAGGCCCGGACCAGGCCGGTCCCGGGCAACCACGAGACGTACGACCCGGCCGGCCCGCTCGCCGGGTACAAGTCGTACTTCGGCAGCATCGCCTTCCCGCAGGGCAAGAGCTACTACAGCTTCGACGAGGGCAACTGGCACTTCGTCGCCCTCGACTCCAACTCCTTCGACCAGGCCGCCCAGCTCAACTGGCTGAAGGCCGACCTCGCCGCCAACACCAGGCCGTGCGTCGCCGCCTACTGGCACCACCCGCTGTACTCCTCCGGCGGGCACGGCAACGACCCCGTCTCCAAACCGGTGTGGAAGATCCTCTACGCCGCCAGGGCCGACCTGGTCCTGAACGGGCACGACCACCACTACGAGCGGTTCGCCCCGCAGGACCCCGAGGGCCGGGCGACCGCCGACGGGATCGTGGAGATCGTCGGCGGGATGGGCGGCGCCGAGCCCTACCCGATCGAGGAGGTCCAGCCCAACAGCCAGAAGCGGATCAGCGGACCGTACGGCGTGGTGAAGCTCGACTTCACCGACTCCGGCTACGGGTGGACCTACGTGGCCACCGACGGCCAGGTCAAGGACACGAGCCCGAAGTACAGCTGCCACTGATGTACCTGGCCGCCAACGGCCGCCCGGACGCGCCGCCCCGCCCCCCAGGGGTTCGGCGGCGCGTCCCCGCCGCCGTCCTCGCGCTCGGCGCGGTCAGCCTCGTCACCGACATCTCCTCCGAGATGGTCACGGCGGTACTGCCGCTCTACCTCGTCCTCGGCCTGGGCCTGACTCCCCTCCAGTTCGGCTTCCTGGACGGCATGTTCAACGGGGCCACCGCCCTCGTCCGGCTGCTCGGCGGGCGGCTCGCCGACCGCCGCGGCCACCACAAGCGGGTCGCCGGCGCCGGCTACCTGCTCTCCGCGCTCTCCCGGCTCGGACTGCTCCTCGCCGGGGGCGCCACGGGCGGGATCGCCGCCGCGCTCGCCGCCGACCGGCTGGGCAAGGGCATCCGTACCGCCCCGCGCGACGCCCTCATCTCGCTCAGCGGGCCCCCGGAGAGCCTCGGCCGGTCCTTCGGCGTGCACCGCGCCATGGACACGACGGGAGCACTGCTCGGACCGCTCGCCGCGTTCGCCGTGCTGTGGGCGACCGCCGACGCCTACGACGCGGTGTTCGCCGTCAGTTTCTGCACCGGCCTGCTCGGTGTGCTGCTGCTCGTCGTGTACGTCCCGGCGGCGCCCGGGCCGGCCGCCGCCCTCCCGGCCGGGCCCCGGCCGGCGCGCCGGCCGGTCCTGCGCGACCCCGCGTTCCGCCGCGTGCTCTGCGCCTCGGCTCTGCTCGGCGCCACCACCATCGGCGACGCCTTCCTCTACCTGCTGCTCCTGCGCGGACTCGACCTGCCGCCCGCCCTGTTCACGCTGCTGCCGCTCGGGGCCGCCGCCGTCTACCTACTGCTCGCCGTCCCCGCGGGCCGGATCGCCGACCGTACCGCCGGCCGGGCCGGGCGCCGGACGGCCTTCCTGCTCGGGCACTGCGCCCTGCTCGGCGCGTACGCCCTGCTGCTCGCCCCCGTCTCCGCGCCGACCGTCGTGGGGGTGCTCGCCCTGCTGGGCGTCTTCTACGCGGCCACCGACGGGGTCCTGATGGCGCTCGCCGCTCCCGCGCTGCCCGCGGCCGGCCGGGCGGGCGGGCTCGCGGTGCTGCAGACCGGCCAGGCGCTGGCCCGGCTGCTGGGCGCCGCCGGCTTCGGGGCGGCGTGGACCCTCTGGGGGCCGCGGCCCGCCCTCTGGGCCGCGGCCCTCGCGCTGGCCGGGGCTCTCGCGGCCGCCTCGCGCATCCTGCCCGCCGCTCCCCCGACCGCCCCGACTGCCCCGACCGCCCCGGAGGCTCCGTGAATCCCCCGTCCCGCCGGCTGCGCCTCGCCCTCGTCGTCACCGCGGTCCTGCTGCTGGCGGGCGGCTCGCTGGGCTACGTCCTGCACGCGCGGCACCGCGAACGGCCGCCCGGGCAGCAGGCCGACGCCTCCTTCGGCACCCTGGAGCCGGGCCTCTACTTCCGGGACACGGCCGGCGGGCGGATCGCGCGCCAGGGCGGCCCGGGCCTGCCGCGGGTGACCGGCGGCCCGTCCTGCGACCGCTTCCACACCGCCGGGGACCACGCCCTGTGCCTGCGCAAGCTGCCCGGGGTCCCGGTCCGCACGGAGGCCCTCGTACTCGACCGGCGCATGCGGGAGGTCCGCAAGGTGACGGTGCCCGGCATCCCGAACCGGGCCCGTGTCTCGCCCTCGGGCCAGGTCCTGTCCTGGACCACCTTCACGACCGGCGACTCCTACAACACCGCCGCGTTCTCGACCCGGACGGCGATCCTGGACCTGCGCACCGGCTATCTGATCAAGTCGGTCGAACAGATCCCGCTGACCCTCGGCGGGGCCCGCCACCACGACCCGGACGTCAACTACTGGGGCGTGACCTTCGCCGCCGACGACAACCGCTTCTACGCCACCGTCTCCACCCGGGGCGCCACCCACCTCGTCGAGGGCGACCTGCGCGCCTGGTCGGCGAAGGGCCTGCGGGAGAACGCCGAATGCCCCTCGCTGTCTCCGGACGGCACCCGCGTCGCCTTCAAGAAGAAGGTCTCCGACGACCCCCGGGCACCCTGGCGGCTGTACGTCCTCGACCTGGCGACGATGCGCGAACACCCGCTGGCCGAGCCGCACAGCGTCGACGACCAGGCCGCCTGGCTGGACGACGCGACCCTCGCCTACGCCCTGCCGGGCCAGGACGGCCGCACGAGCGACATCTGGTCGGCCCGGGCGGACGGCACGGGCGAACCCGCCCTCCTCGTCCCGGGCGGCTCCTCCCCCGCGAACGTGCGCTAGGGGGTGCCTTGCCGGTCAGGCCGGCCACCGCGAGCCCGGGCTCGTACTGGACGTACGTGCGCGGTCCGACAACGCGGCGAGGTGCCGTGCCGGGCGTCGCAACCCGGTGAACCTTGCCGGCCACAGCACTAGCGCCGCCGCGCGACGGCGACCTTCTGGCTGCTGCCCTTGGACAGTTCGGCCATCGGGGTGCGGGCGTACGCGGCGGCGCCGAACCGCTCCAGCCGGTCGGCCGCACGGCGGGCCGCCTCGGCGCGCGGCAGCCCGTGTACCCGGCCCAGATGGGTCAGGTAGTCGGCGGCCGTGAGCGGCAGCGCCGCCGGGAAGCGTTCGGGCACGTAGCCGGTGCGGGGCGGGCGGCCGCTGACGCGCCCCTCGGTCGGGGCCTCGATGCCGGCGACGAGCCGTAGCAGGGTGGACTTGCCGCCGCCGTTGCCGCCTTCGACGCGGACGAGGGCGCCGCGCGGGAGTTCCAGCGTGATCCCGCGCAGCACCCAGGGTCGGCGCCGTCCGTGACGGCGGCCCACATCGGTCAGTTTCAGTGCGCCGTCACCGTCTCGACGGCCTCGCTGGGGCGGACGATGACGAAGCCCTCGCCGCTCAGCTTCAGCTGGACGGCCTCGCCGGAGCCGCCGCGGATCATCGAGCCGACCGACTGGGAGCGGTGCAGGCCGGTCTCCAGCCGGGCGCTCCAGCCGACCACCGCGTCCGTGTCCACGTAGACCGGGGCCTGGGCGGTGACCGGGATGATGACCGGGTGGCCGTCGCAGACGACGGCGAGCTTGCCGGTGCCGGTGAAGAGGCTGTTGAAGAGGCCGCCGCCGGTCATGCCGGCGCCCTTCACCATCTTGATCTCGTAGGACAGGGTCGGGTCGAAGCAGAGCACGTTGCGGCCGTTGATGGTGAGGGCGTCACCGGGCTCGAAGTCGATGATGAAGCAGTTGCCCGCCCGGTGGGCGAACCAGGCCTCGCCCTGGCCGCGTACGGACATGAGCGCGAGGCCCTCGCCCGTCACGGCGCGCTTGAGCATGCCGCCTATGCCCTGTCCCTTGCGCTCGAACTGGAGGTTGCCGCGGAAGGCGACCATCGAGCCCTGCCGGGCCAGCATTTCACCGTTGACGTTGTACTTCACGGACTTGGCGTTCTGCAGGGTCATGCCGGGGGCGACGGCCGCCTGGGCCAGGTTCTCGGACGCGAAAAGATCACTCTTCATGGCTTCGATCCTCACCCGGGCCGACCACCCGGGGCATCATCCTGGAGGCGGAGGCTGGCATCCTTGGCAGGATGAGCAGCCAGCACACCAACGACATCTCCGGCGTCCCCGCGGTCGGGGCGGACAGCCCCTTCCGGCAGGAGCACGTACTGCGCGACGAGGCCCCGCAGTTCGTGCTGCCGCTGGTGGTGCGGATCGAGAAGGCCGAGCCGCCCGCCCGGACGGACGCCCTGGAGACGGCGGCCCGCGCCGTGCTGGTCCTGCTCACCGACGAACGGGCGCACGGCGAGGGCGAGTGGGCCCAGGCCGTCCGCGACTGGCAGGACGCCCGGATCCGCAAGGTGGTCCGGCGGGCGCGCGGGGCGGAGTGGCGCAAGGCGGAGACCCTGCCGGGCGTCACGGTGCACGGGGACGGCGCGCAGGTACGGGTCTTCCCGCCGGTGCCCCTCGACGGCTGGCCGAAGGAGCTGGTCAAGCTCCAGGTGTCGGGCACCGATCTGGACGACCCGGCGCCGGTCGCCGCGACCGCGGAGCCGGGTCTGCCGGTGCTGTGGCTCAACCCCGGCCTCGGCATGTCGGCCGGCAAGGCCATGGCCCAGGCCGGGCACGCGGCACAGCTGGCGTGGTGGGAGCTGACGGGGGCGGAGCGGGCCGCCTGGCAGGATTCCGGTTTCCGGCTGGCGGTGCGGACGGCCCCGCGCGAGCGGTGGGCCGAGCTGGGCGGCAGCGGTCTGCCGGTGGTCCGGGACGCCGGATTCACCGAGATCGCGCCGGGCAGCGCGACGGTGGTCGCCGACCATCCGGCGCTGCGGGCCCGGCTCTGACGCGGTTCCCCGGCCGGCGGGAACCTCAAATGTTCCTCTGAACGTCCCCTCCTGCGATTGGCGCGACTCCGTCGGGGCCATGACATCGGCACACAGTGCGACGAGAGGGGGCGAGGGGACATGAAGCCCATGGCACACCTGGGGGTGGGCATCGGCTGGCGGCCGGAGATCGCGGACGCCGTCGAGCGGCTTTCCGGCCTGGACTGGGTCGAGGTGGTGGCCGAGAACGTATGCCCGGGCCACCTGCCCGAGTCCCTGCTGCGGCTGCGCGAGCGGGGCACGCGCGTCGTGCCGCACGGGGTCTCGCTCGGCCTCGGCGGCGCGGACCGCCCCGATCCCGCGAAGCTGGCGGCGCTCGGCGAGCGGGCGGTGGCGCTGGGGGCGCCGCTCGTCACCGAGCACATCGCGTTCGTACGGACCTCCTCGCCGGTGCTGGAGGCGGGGCACCTGCTGCCGGTGCCGCGCACCCGCGACGCGCTGGACGTGCTGTGCGAGAACGTGCGGATCGCGCAGGATGCCCTGCCGGTCCCGCTGGCGCTGGAGAACATCGCCGCGCTGTTCTCGTGGCCGGGCGAGGAGCTGACGGAAGGGCAGTTCCTCACGGAGCTGGTCGAGCGGACCGGTGTCCGGCTGCTCATCGACGTGGCCAACCTGCACACCAACCGGGTCAACCGGGGCGAGGACCCGGCCGCCGTGCTGGACGCGATCCCGCTGGAGGCACTGGCGTACGTGCACGTGGCGGGCGGCATCGAGCGGAACGGTGTCTGGCACGACACCCACGCGCACCCGGTCCCGCCCGTGGTGCTCGACCTGCTGGCCGAGCTGCGCTCCCGGGTGGAACCGGCGGGCGTCCTGCTGGAGCGGGACGACGACTTCCCGCCGGAGGCCGAGCTCGCGGGCGAGCTGGCCGCGATCCGCGCCGTGGTGACGGCGGGACCGGCCGCACCCGGGAAGACGGTCACCGCCGGGTCCGGCCCGGCGGGCACCGGACCGGGCACCGGACCGGGCACCGGACCGGGCACCGGACCGGGCACCGGACCGGGCACCGGACCGGGCACCGGACGGGGCGACGAACCGAGCGCCGGACCCGGCACCGAGGCCGGTACCGGACCGCGCCCGGTCGAGGAGTCGGCCCGGACCCGGGTGGCGCTGGGACAGGCCGCGCTGCTGTCGGCGCTGGTGGCCGGGACCCCCGTACCCGAGGGCTTCGACCGCCGGCGCATCCGGGTGCAGGCCCGGGCGCTGGCCGCCAAGCGGGCCGACGTGGTGGCGAAGCTGGCTCCCGAGCTGCCCGTGATCCTGGGCGGCCCGGATCCGTACCGCGAAGCCTTCCTCTCCTACGCCAAGGGCCGCCCCATGACTTCCGGGTACCGCCGGGACGCGCTGGACTTCGCCGAGGACCTGCTGATCCGGGACCTGCCGGCCGATCCGGCCGCCCGGCGCCGGCTCACCGCCTGGTGGCGGGACCGGGCCGGGGCCAGGCCGCCCCGCCGGATCGTGCGCTGGGCCCGGACGCTGGCGGGGAGAGCGGCATGAACCTCCTCGCCGTGGCGATCTGGATCGCCGTCCTCCTCTCCTCCGTCCTGCTGATGGCCGGGCTCCGCAGGTCCCGGTCCGCGCCCGCGGGATCCGTGCCCGCCCTGCACGACCTCTCCGAGGCCGCCTTCGTGGTGGGCGGCCCCGGCACCGTCGTGGACGCCGCGCTCGTCTCGATGCTCGGCGACGGCCGGCTGGTGGCCGGCGGTCCGGGCATCGTCCAGGTACGCCCCGGGGCGCGGGCCACCGACCCCGCCGAGCGGGCCGTCCTCCAGGCCCACCAAGGGGCGTCCTCGGGATGGCTCTACCAGGTGCGCTACGCCGCCATGTGCGACCCGGCCGTCCAGGAGATCGGGGACGCGCTGGCCGCCCGCGGGCTGATCACACCGCCCGGGTCCGGGCTGCGGCGCTGGCGTCGCTGGGGGCTGATCCAGGCCCTGGTGTGCGCGCTGCTGTTCCCGGTGTCGATGGTGCTGACCTTCGTCGCGCTCGCCGTCGACTCCGGCTCCGCGGTGCCGTTCATCGTGAAGGTGCTGTTCGTCCTGGTGGGCGGCTTCGTCGTGGGCCTCGTCTGCGCGGCCCGGGCCAAGAGCCGGGTCACCGGGGCCGGAGCGCGGGCGCTGCGCGCCGTGCGCTCCGCCCATCTGAACGACCGGACCCCGCACGTACAGACCGCGCTGTTCGGGCTGCGCGGTCTGCGGGACCCCTATCTGCGTCAGCAGATGGTGCCCGCCGTGCGCGGTACCCGGCTGGCCGCGGCCCAGTCGCGCACGCGCTCCCACGGCACGGACAGCTCCTCGCACTGGTCGGGGACCGAGGTGCTGCCGATCGTCTGGTGCGCCGGGAGCGACGGGGGCGGTGGCGGCGGTTCGGGCTGCGGCGGCGGTTCGGGCTGCGGGTCCTCGGGGAGCGGCTGCGGGTCCTCGGGCGGCGGCTCCAGCAGTTCCAGCTGTTCGACCAGCAGTTCCAGCTGCGGCAGTTCGTCGAGCTGCGGCAGTTCGTCCAGCTCCAGCTGCGGCAGCAGCTCCTGACGGCCGGACGTACGGCAACCGGGGGCGGAATCCGCGGCAACGGGGCCATCGGCGCCGACACCGGCCGGTGATCCTTTACAAGGCTGCCGTCCGGCCCTCTCATCGGATGAGAGGAAGGGGTCGCCATGCGGACGGGACCGGCAGGCTGTGCGGCTGCCCTGGGGGCGCTCTCCCTCCTCCTCTGCGTCCCGGCCCACGCCGCGCGGCCGGCCTCGCCCGGCCCCCTCGGCGGGACGGCCGCCGAGGCCGCCGGCGCCGCCCTCGCCGCCCGCCGCGCGGCGGCCTTGGCCACGTCCGAAGGCAGCGGCGGACTCGACTTCCGCCGCTGCCCCGAGGCCGAGGAGCTACCCGGCCCGGTCCGGTGCGCCACCCTGCGCGTCCCGCTCGACTACGCCCGGCCCGACGGCCCGCAGATCTCCCTCACCGTCAGCTGGGTCGCCGCCACCGGGGCCCGCGGCACCGTCCGCCAGGGCGCGCTCGTCAACAACCCCGGCGGCCCCGGAGCCTCCGGCATGTACTTCCCGCTCTTCGCCGGCCTCCCCGGCTGGGAGCGGATCGCCGCCGCCTACGACCTCGTCGGCTACGCCCCGCGCGGCGTCGGCCGTTCCGCCCCGCTGTCCTGCCAGGACCCCGCCGCCCGGGTCAAGGGCCCCACCCAGGACCCGGGCGACCCCTCCCCGGCGTACAAGAGGCAGCGCCTCGCGGCCGCCCGGGCCTACGCCCGCGGCTGCGCGCGGCGGGCCGGCGCGGCCCTGCCGTACTACACGACGCTCAACAACGTCCGCGATCTGGACGTCCTGCGGGCCGCGCTCGGCGAGCGGAAACTGAGCTTCATGGGCGCCTCGTACGGCACCTACCTCGGCGCCGTGTACGCCACCCTGCACCCGGGCCGCGTCCGCCGGATGGTCCTGGACTCGGCGGTCGACCCCGGCCCGCGCCGCGTCTGGTACCGCAACAACCTCGACCAGTCACCCGGCTTCGAGCGCCGTTGGCACGACTTCCGTGCCTGGGCGGCCCGGCACCACGGCACGTACGGCCTCGGCGCCACCCCGGCGGCCGTGCAGGCGAGCTACGCGCGCGTCCGGGACGCGGTGGCCCGTACTCCGGCGGGCGGGGTCGTCGGCACCGGCGAACTCCGGGCCGCCTACCTCCAGGCCGCGTACTACGACGACGTGTGGCCGGACCGGGCGGCGGCCCTCGCGGCCTTCCTGCGCGGCGATCCGGCGCGGCTGACCGCCCAGGCCGCCCCCGACCCGGAATCGACGGCCGAGGCGGAGAACGCGACGGCGGTGTACACGGCGGTGCTGTGCAACGACGCCTCCTGGCCCGCGAACTGGGAGACCTGGGACCGCGACAACACCGCGCTGGCGCGCAGGGCCCCCTTCGAGACCTGGGCCAATGCCTTCCTGAACCTCCCGTGTGCCTCCTGGCCGGTGCGCGAGCGGCAGCGTCCGGTGGCGGTCGGGGCCCAGCCGGAGCGGCTGCCACAGACCCTGGTGGTCGCGGCGGAGCGGGACGGGGCGACCCCGTACCCGGGTGCGCTGGAACTCCAGCGGCGGCTCGGCGCCGGGGCTTCGCTGGTGACGGAGAAGGGGGCCGGCTCCCACGGAGTGGTCGGCGGACGCAATGGCTGCGTGGACCGTCACGTGGAGCGGTATCTGCTGACGGGCGCCACCCCGGGGTGGCGTGTCACATGTGCGCCGCATCCGGAGCCCGCACCGGTGTCGCTGGACGACCGGGCAGCGAGCGCCCACAGGGCACCGCTGCCGCCAGTCGTCTGAACTTCCGGGCGGGATCTCCGGCTGCGTCGTTTCGGGGGCAGGGGCCGTCTTTCGGACCAGCCTCCCGATCCACCGGAGGAACTCACCTGACGGTGTGGTCGTCCTCCGGTCCTTCCCCCCAGGGGAGGTATCAGGCGAGCCCGGCCACCAGATCGGCGACGGACTTGCGGCGCCCGGTGTAGAAGGGCACCTCTTCACGGACGTGCATACGGGCCTCGGAGGCGCGCAGGTGACGCATGAGGTCGACGATGCGGTACAGCTCGTCCGCCTCGAAGGCCAGCAGCCACTCGTAGTCGCCCAGCGAGAAGGAGGCGACGGTGTTGGCGCGCACGTCCGGGTAACCGCGGGCCATCTTGCCGTGGTCGGCGAGCATGCGGCGGCGGTCCTCGTCGGGCAGCAGGTACCAGTCGTAACTGCGCACGAAGGGGTACACACTGACGTACTCGCGCGCGACCTCGTCGGCCAGGAAGGCCGGGATGTGCGACTTGTTGAACTCGGCCGGGCGGTGCAGGGCCATGTTCGACCACACCGGCTCCAGCGCGCGGCCCAGCCTGGTGCGGCGGAACAGGTTGTAGGCGGTCTGCAGCTCGTCCGCCGTCTCGGCGTGCCACCAGATCATGACGTCGGCGTCGGCGCGCAGGCCGGAGACGTCGTAGGTGCCGCGGACGGTGATGTCCTTGGCGCCCAGCTGGTCGAAGAGCTCCTGGACCTCGTCGGCGTAGCCGCTCCGGTCCTCGGGAAGAACGTCCTTCAGCTTGAAGACGGACCACAGGGTGTAGCGGATGACCTCGTTGAGGTCCTTCGCCTTCTTCCCCGCGTTGGGAATCTTCTCTGGTGCAGTCATGTGCCTATTGTCCCGTGCGCTGATCAGTGGTCGGTGCCAGGGGTGCCGTACGCGCACCGAGCGCGGCGATCACCGCGTCCGCGGCCTTGCCGGCGCTCGCGATGCAGGCCGGAATGCCCACGCCGTCGTAGACCGCGCCGCACACCGCGAGGCCCGGCAGGGCCGCGACGGCGGTGCGGATCCGGGCGACCCGGTCGAGGTGGCCGACCGGGTACTGGGGCAGTCCGCCGTCCCACCGGGTGACGGTGGAGGCGACCGGCCGGGCCGCGAGGCCCACGGCCTCGCCGAGGTCGGCGAGGGAGACCTCGACGAGCTCGCCGTCCTCGCGCTGCAGGTCGCTCTCGTCGGCGTAGCGGCCGACCGAGGTGCGCAGCAGGAAGAGGTCCGGATCCGACCCGGCCCAGGCCCACTTGTTGCTGGAGAAGGTGGAGGCCTTGATGGTCCGGCCGTCGACGGGCGGTACGAGGAATCCGCTGGCGCCGCCGCCGGAGACGGCGGCCGGCAGCTCGGAGCGGCGGAAGGCCATCGTGATCAGGGCCATCGAGGCGTACTCGACCCCGCGCAGCTCGGCCGCGGCGGCCGGGGCGAGCCCGTCCAGCAGCCGTGCGGCGGCCCCGGCCGGGGTGGCCAGGATCACGGCGTCGGCCTCGACGACCTCGGCGCCGGCCACCACCCGCCAGCCCCCGGCCGTGCGGACGACCTCGCGGACGGGGGTGCCCGTGACGAGCCGGGCCCCCGCGGCGCGGCAGGCCTCGGCCACGGCGAGCGGGAGCCGTCCGATGCCGCCGTCGATGCCGGCGAAGACCGGGCCGGCCGGCTGGGGCGCGGACTCCGCCCGGCGCTGCAGCTCGCGTACGCCGTCGCCGAGGAGGGCGTGCGTGCGGGCGGCCTCGAAGAGCTGGGGGACGGCGGCCCGCATGGAGATGCGGTAGGCGTCGCCCGCGTAGACCCCGCCGAGCAGCGGTTCCACCAGCCGGTCGACGACCTCGCGGCCGAGGCGGGCCGCGACGTACGCGCCGACGGCGACGTCGTCGCCGATCTCGGTGGGCGGCAGCGTCCGCTCGGCCTCAATGCGGGCCAGTCCCTCGGCGGAGAGCACCCCGGAGGCGGCGAGCGGTCCCAGGTCGCCGGGGACGCCCATGACGTGGCCGCGCGGCATCGGCCGCAGCGCGCCGCGGGTCCACAGGTGGGCGGTGGCGGTGGCGGGTGCCTGCACGGACTCGCCGAGGCCCACGGCCTCGGCCAGCGCCACGGCTTCGGGGCGGCGGGCGAGCATGGATTCGGCGCCGAGGTCGACGCGGGCCCCGGCGAGCTCACCGGCGTACAGCTTGCCGCCGAGCCGCGGTCCGGCCTCCAGCAGGGTGACGCGGACGCCTTCGGCGAGCAGCCGGTGGGCTGCCGCGAGGCCCGCGATACCGCCCCCGATGACGACGGCGTGGCCCTGGGAGCCGGCGGACCGGGGGGAGCCGCCCGGCCGATCCGTACGCATGTCCGCTTCGTGCATGGACACATCGTCTCAGACCGATCTCCGAGGCCGGACCGTGACCGCATCGGGATCACCCCGGGACCGTGGATTCGAAACCCGCGACGGGACTCTGGACGTCGAACCGGCAACACCAGCCGATCCTCGGGGGTTTACAGCGATGCGCAGTTTCGACAGACACCGTTCCGCGGCGGCCCTGGCCGCCCTCGCGCTGGCCGGGGCGCTCGCGCTCACCGGCTGCGGCGCGAGCGGCCAGGGCTCCGCGAGCGACAAGGCGGCGGTGGCGCCCGCCGCCGAGGGCAAGGCCCCGGAGGGCGCCGCGGCGGCCCCGGCGCCGGCCGGGTCCGCGGGCGCCGCGGGCTCCGCCGCCAACAAGAACGCCGCGCCGCCGGCCGTGGTCCGCCCGAACGTCATCCGGACGGCGACGCTCGGCATCGAGACGGCGGACGTCCAGAAGACCCTCGCCGCGGCCCGCACGGCCGCCGACGAGGCGGGCGGCTACGTCGGCAACGAGTCCACCAAGCGCGGCGAGGACGGCCGGATGACCTCGACGCTGACGCTGCGGGTGCCGGGCGAGCGCTACGACGCCGTGCTCGGCGCCATGGAGGGCAGCGGGAAGCTCCTGCACCGCAAGGTCGACGCGCAGGACGTCACGGAGAAGGTCGCCGACATCGGCAGCCGCGTCTCCTCGCAGCAGGCCAGCGTGGCGCGGGTGCGGGAAATGATGGGCAAGGCCTCGGCGCTGAGCGAGGTGGTGATGCTGGAGAGCGAGCTGTCGCGCCGCCAGTCCGACCTGGAGTCGCTGCTGGCGCAGCAGACGGCGCTGAAGGACCAGACCTCGCTGGGCACGATCACGCTGGAGGTCTCGGAGCCGGCCGCGAAGCCGGAGGCCGAGAAGAAGGAGAAGAAGAAGGAACCCACGTTCCTGGGGGCTCTGGGCGGAGGCTGGGACGTCTTCACCAAGGTCGTGCGCTACCTGACGGTGGCAGTGGGTGCGGTGCTGCCGTTCGCGCTGACGGCCCTGGCGGGACTGCTGCTGTTCCGGCTGTACCGGCGGTGGCGTCCGGCGCCGCCGAAGACGGCCCCGGCGCCGTGGCGGACGACGGTACCGGCGGCCCGGAAGGCTCCGGACACCGAGGCCGGCGTACAGGACTGAACGCGCGTTCGGCCGTAGCGTGTTCACCATCCGACGGTGGTGAAGGGGCGGTACGGACGATGGCGACGGAACGACTGGTGGTGGTGGGCGGTGACGCGGCGGGGATGTCCGCCGCGTCACAGGCCCGCAGGCTGAAGGGCCCGGCGGAACTGGAGATCCTCGCCTTCGAGCGCGGGCACTTCACCTCCTACTCGGCGTGCGGGATCCCGTACTGGGTCGGCGGTCAGGTCGCCGAGCGCGACGACCTGATCGCCCGTACCCCCGAGGAGCACCGGGCCCGGGACATCGACCTGCGCACGCGCACGGAGGTCGTGGAGCTCGACCTCCCCGGGTCCCGGGTCCGCGCCCGCGATCTGGACACCGGATCCGAATCCTGGACGGGCTACGACAAGCTGGTCCTGGCGACGGGCGCCCGCCCCGTCCGCCCCCGGCTCCCCGGCATCGGCGCGCACGGGGTCCACGGCATCCAGAGCCTGGACGACGGCCAGCGCCTGATGGACACCCTGCGGCGCACCGAGGGCCGCCGGGCCGTCGTGGTCGGCGCCGGCTACATCGGTGTGGAGATGGCGGAGGCCCTGGTGGCGCGGGGGTACGAGGTCACCGTCCTGCACCGGGGCGAGCAGCCTATGGCCACGCTGGACCCGGACATGGGCGGCCTGGTGCACGGCGCGATGAACCGGATGGGGATCCGTACGGTCTCCCGCGCCGAGGTGACGAAGATCCTCACCGACGAGGAGGGCCGGGCCCGGGCGGTGGCCACCTCGGCGGGCGAGGAGTACGAGGCGGACGTGGTCGTGCTCGGCATCGGCGTGGAGCCCCGCACCGCGCTCGCCCGCGCGGCCGGGCTCCCGCTCGGCCCTTCGGGCGGCATCCTCACCGACCTGTCGATGCGGGTCCGGGGCCACGAGAACATCTGGTCGGGCGGCGACTGCGTGGAGGTCCTGGACCTGGTCGCGGGCCGCACCCGGCACCTCCCGCTGGGCACGCACGCCAACAAGCACGGCCAGGTCATCGGCTCGGGCGTGGGCGGCGGCTACGCGACCTTCCCCGGGGTGGTCGGGACGGCGGTCAGCAAGGTCTGCGACCTGGAGATCGCCCGTACGGGGCTGCGCGAGCGGGACGCGCTGGAGGCGGGCCTGCGGTTCGTGACGGCCACCATCACCTCCACCAACACGGCGGGCTACTACCCGGGCGCGGCGGAGATGACGGTGAAGATGCTGGCGGAACGCCGTACGGGCCGCCTCCTCGGGGTCCAGATCGTCGGCGGCGCGGGCGCCGCGAAGCGGGTGGACATCGCGGCGGTCGCCCTCACCGCGGGCATGACCGTGGACCGGATGGTGTCCCTCGACCTGGGCTACGCCCCGCCGTTCTCCCCGGTCTGGGACCCGATCCTGGTGGCGGCCCGCAAGGCGGTCTCCGCGGTCCGCTCGGCGGGGGTCTGAGGGGCGGCATCAGCCGGATCCACCCCGCCGGCGTTCGAGGTGATCTTCGGGCCGGTCGGCGTGCGAGGCCTACCCGTTCGGACGCCCGCCGGTTGCCCGGCGCACCGGCCGCCGGTGTCATGACAGGCAGGGTCTGTCAGCACGCGTGGGCCCGTCCCCCGTACGGAGAGGCCCGGCGATGCGCAGCACCGGCATATCGACACCGCTGCGAGGCGCTGCGGGGGTGGCGGCAGGAGCCCTTCTGGCGCTGACGGCGGCGGCCGGTGTGGCGTCGGCGGGCGGTCCGGGCGGCGGCGACGGCGTGTTGCGCTGGCGGCCGTGCTCCGGGCCGGCGCAGGCGGGATTCGAGTGCGCGGTGGCGAAGGTGCCGCTGGACCACGCCGCCCCTTCGGGCCGGACGATCGACCTGGCGATGATCCGCCACGGGGCGGCCGCCCCACGGCGGCGCGCCGGGTCGCTGTTCTTCAACCCCGGTGGGCCCGGTGGCCCCGGGACCCTCGGACTGCCCGAGCTGTACGGCAAGTTTCCGCAGGAGCTGAAAGACCGCTTCGACATCGTCAGCTGGGACCCGCGCGGCGTCGGGGAGAGTACGGCGGTGCGCTGCTTCGACACCGCCGCCGAGGCCGCGGCCTGGCACGAGGACGTCCCGCCGTTCCCCGTGGGCCGGGCGCACTTCCTCACGTCCTGGATGCTGCGGCCGCCCGGCCCGTTCCCCGCCCGGCCGGTCCGGGCAGCGCCGTGGGTCCGGAGCACCGGCTAGCGGACGTGGTCACCGTCAAGGCCGCCGGGCGGCCCGGAGTACGGCGGAGTACGGTACCGACGTTCTCGATCTCGTCGGGCCTGTCCGGATCAGCGGGCCGTCTTGGTGTGGACGTAGTCCACCAGGCGGGTCAGCGCGTCCGGGTCGGTCGTCGGGAGGACGCCGTGGCCCAGGTTGAAGACGTGGCCCTCCAGGCCGGCGGCCGCCGCGAGGACCTCGTCCGTCTTGGCCTCGACCGCCTCCGTGGTGGAGAAGAGCACGGCCGGGTCCAGGTTGCCCTGGAGCGCCCTGCCGGGGCCGACCCGGCGTACGGCCTCGTCCAGCGGGACCCGGTAGTCGACGCCCATGACGTCCGCGCCGGCCTCGCCCATGAGGCCGAGGAGCTCGCCCGTGCCCACGCCGAAGTGGATCCGCGGGACCCCGTAGGAGGCGACGGACTCCAGGACCTTCGCGGACGCGGGCATCACCGAGCGGCGGTAGTCCGCCGGGGCGAGGGCGCCGACCCAGGAGTCGAAGAGCTGGACGGCGGAGGCGCCGGCCTCGATCTGGACCTTCAGGAAGGCGGAGGTGATCTCCGCGAGGCGGTCCAGGAGGTCGGCCCACAGCTGGGGGTCCCCGTACATGAGGGCCTTGGTGTGCTCGTGGTTCTTGGAGGGACCGCCCTCGACCAGGTAGCTCGCGAGGGTGAAAGGCGCACCCGCGAATCCGATCAACGGCGTGGAGCCCAGTTCACCCGTGAGCATGCCGATCGCCTCGGTGACGTACGAGACGTCCTCCGGGGTGAGGTCGCGCAGCTGTGCGAGGTCCTCGCGGCGGCGGATCGGCTGGGCGACGACCGGGCCGATGCCCGGCTTGATGTCCAGGTCGACGCCGATGGCCTTCAGCGGGACCACGATGTCGGAGAAGAAGATCGCCGCGTCCACCTTGTGGCGGCGCACCGGCTGCAGCGTGATCTCGGTGACCAGGTCGGGCCGCATGCAGGACTCCAGCATCTGCGTGCCCTCGCGCAGCTTGCGGTACTCCGGCAGTGAGCGCCCCGCCTGCCGCATGAACCACACCGGGGTGTGCGGCACCGGCTCCCGCCGGCACGCCTTCAGGAAGGCGGAATCGTACGTCTGACTCGGCTGGCCCGTGGGGCGGGTGTTGGCGCTCACGACCCAAATCTTCGCACGTATGAAGAAGTGTCCGACCCGGCGAGGGTGTCCCTGCGCCGTACGGGCGCTCGTTCCGCCTAGTCTTCCCCGCATGGCTGCGGCTCAGGGACGATTTTCAGATGGCGCCGAGGGTACGGACAGCGCGAAGGAGAGCTCCGTCCCGCTCCCGTTCCGGCGGGCGGTCGACGGCTTGAAGAAGGCCCGGCTGCGTCCGGGGATCGAGATCGACCCCACCAAACCGCCCCAGAGACTGGCGCCGCACGCCTACGCGCTGGAGGCCGCGGTGGTGGACGGCGAGGACGACCTGGCCGACGGCCGGCTCATCCTGCTCCACGATCCGTCCGGGCACGACGCCTGGCAGGGGACCTTCCGGCTGGTGACGCTGGTGCGCGCGGAGCTGGAGCCGGAGATGGCCGCGGACCCGCTGCTGCCCGAGGTGTGCTGGTCCTGGCTGACGGGGGCGCTGGAGGCGCGCGGGCTGGCGTACGGGGAGGCGAGCGGCACCGTGACCATGGCGGGCTCGCACTACTTCGGCGGGCTCGCGGAGCGGCGCCCGGCCACGCAGATCGAGATCAGGGCCTCGTGGACGCCGCGCGAGGGCGTGGGCGGGGTGCCGGACACCTCGGCGCACCTGTCGGCGTGGTGCGAACTGCTGTGCCAGATCGCCGGGCTGCCGCCGGTGGGTCCGACGGACACGGCGACGGGTGTGGTCTCCCTGCCACAGCGTCGCGGTCCGCACCACCCGTAGCCACAGGGCCGGACGGCCGCCGGAATCGGCGCGCGACGCAGAACGGCTGACCGAAGAACTGGGCGGACGGTCGAAACGCGGCGTCCTTTGCGGGCTTCTGATCAACCGATGATCGATCGTGTGTCCGAATTGCCCGAATTGTTACTCACCAAATCGTGATCATTCCCTAAAGCCGGGCGGGTGACGTGCCGAAGGAGTGGGTGACCATCCGCACGGTTCGCACCGGCTTCCTTCCCCGAGCCGGCCGTCCCGCCACTCCCCCAGGAGGCCTAGGTGTCCGTTCTTCTCGAGCAGCCCGCAAGCCTGGTCGCCTACCGCCCGAACAAGCCGACGGCCATGGTCGTCGTGGCCGACCCGCGCGTCCGCTCCACCGTGACCCGCCATCTGTGGGCCCTCGGAGTACGTGACGTGATCGAGGCGTCGTCCATCGCGGAGGCCCGCCCCCGCGTCGGCAGCCCGCGCGACATCTGCGTGGCCGACGTACACCTGCCCGACGGCTCCGGTCTCACCCTGCTCTCCGAGACCCGGGCCGCCGGCTGGCCCAACGGCCTGGCCCTGTCCGCCGCCGATGACATCGGCGCCGTGCGCAACGCCCTCGCGGGCGGCGTCAAGGGCTACGTCGTCACCGGTACGCGGACCAACATCGGGCTCCCCACCCGGCCCGGCGCCGCTCCCATCGGCGCTGCCGCCGCCCGTATGCACCGCCGCCCCCCGGGTGCCCCGAGCCACCCGGGCGGCTACCGAGAGCTCTCCGGCCGCGAGGTCGAGGTCCTGCGCCTCGTCGCGGAGGGCCAGTCCAACAAGGCCATCGGCGTCTCGATGGGCCTGTCCGCCCTGACCGTCAAGTCCCACCTCGCCCGGATCGCCCGCAAGCTGGGCACCGGTGACCGCGCCGGAATGGTCGCCGTGGCGCTGCGCACCGGGATCATCCACTGACCGCGGGCCGGAGCCCCCGGATATCCGCCTCGGGAGCCGCTGCCGGGGAACCTGCCCGGAGACCCCCGGAATACCCCGGGAAAACTCCCCGCATACCGCTCGCGCCCGTCGACGGAACGTTCCGGCGACGGGCGCGTCGTATACACGGATACCCTTGACCGGTGACCGACGCCCAAGATCCCGCAGCAGACCTGCGCACCACCACCGGGGGCGGCCCCCCGGACGACGTCGTTGTTCCGCCCGGTGGGCTGCCGACTCCCTTGCTGGAGCCCCGTGAGGGGATTCCTCCGGTGGTCGCCGACGCGGACGCCCTCGCCGAAGTGGTCGCGGCCTTCGCCGCGGGCACCGGCCCCGTCGCCGTCGACGCCGAACGGGCCTCCGGATACCGCTACGGCCAGCGCGCCTACCTGGTGCAGCTGCGCCGTGAGGGTGCCGGGTCCGCGCTGATCGACCCGGTGGGCTGCCCCGACCTGTCCGCACTGGGCGAAGCCCTGTCCGGCACCGAATGGATCCTGCACGCCGCCACCCAGGACCTGCCGTGCCTGCGCGAAATAGGCATGGTGCCCACCTCCCTGTTCGACACCGAGCTGGCCGGCCGCCTCGCCGGCTTCCCCCGGGTCGGACTCGGCGCGATGGTCGAGAGCGTGCTCGGCTACGCGCTGGAGAAGGGCCACTCCGCCGTCGACTGGTCCACCCGCCCGCTCCCCGAGCCGTGGCTGCGCTACGCCGCCCTGGACGTGGAGCTGCTGGTGGACCTGCGGGACGCGCTGGAGAAGGAACTGGACCGGCAGGGCAAGCTGGAATGGGCCCACCAGGAATTCGACGCCATCGCCTCCGCCCCGCCCGCCCCGCCGCGCAAGGACCCGTGGCGCCGTACGTCCGGCATGCACAAGGTGCGCCGGCGCCGGCAGATGGCGGTCGTACGGGAGCTGTGGGAGTCCCGGGACCGGATCGCGCAGCGGCGTGACGTGTCGCCGGGCAAGGTGCTGGGCGACGCCGCGATCGTCGAGGCCGCCCTCGCCCTGCCGGCGAACGTGCACACCCTGTCCGCCCTGCCCGGCTACGGGCAGCGGATGGGCCGGCGCCAGCTGGACCAGTGGATGGCCGCCGTGGACCGGGCGAAGGCCCTGCCCGAGAACGAGCTGCCGCAGCCCGGGGCGACCCCGGCCGGTCCCCCGCCGCCGCGCTCCTGGGTGGACAAGGACCCGGCGGCCGCGGCCCGGCTCTCGGCGGCCCGTACCGCCGTCTCGGCGCTGGCGGAGGCGCTGAACCTGCCCCAGGAGAACCTGATCACCCCGGACACGGTCCGCCGGCTGTGCTGGGAGCCGCCGCAGGGGCTGCACGCGGACGCGGTGGCGGAGGTCCTGGCGGGCTACGGCGCCCGGCCCTGGCAGATCGAACTGGTGACCCCGGCGCTGGTCACGGCCCTGGCCGCGACCGCCTGAACCGGCGGACCTCGATCCCGTCCCACCCGTAGGAGCCCCCGGCCCGGTGCCGGGGGCTCCGGCTGTTCATCGACCGCCGCGGCCGCGCACCGGCCCGTGACCCCAGCCGTGGGGGACCACTGCCAGGACCCGGAGGCCGCGCCCCGGGCGGGCGCGGTCCGGCAGGCGGCTCCCTGGCTGCTGGGTGCGGCCGGGGTCCTGGCCGCGTCGGGAGCCGTCGGCTGCGTCGTCTTCCGCCGTATGCGCGAGGCCTGAACGAGCACACGTGTCGCCGCGGACCGGATCGAAGTGGTTCTGCGGCCGTCGGAGGCCCCCGCCCGCCGCTGCGAGCGGGGGCCTCCCCGGCCGGTACGCCTAGAGGGTGTCCGTGTAGGCGCCGTCCTCGTCCACGTAGTAGCTGCCCTTCTCCAGGTCGTCGACCTTCCCGTGCTTCAGCCACTGCTTGGACAGCCGGTGCAGGACCTTGGACTGGCGCTCCCAGACCATGGAGTGGCCGGCGCAGGACACCCGGAACATCAGTTTGCGGACCCCGGGGACCGCGTCGTAGAAGGCGGGGACCGAGAAGGTCGGCGAGTTCGCCGTCGCGTCGTGCTCGCCGTAGACGATCATCACGGGAACCTTGTCGCCGAGCACGCCGCCGATCGGGACGGTGTCCTGGTTCCAGCCCCACCAGTAGGAGTTGCGGAACCGCAGCACGCCCTCGGGTGCTCCGGCCGTCGGGCCGCCCCAGGTCCTGCCGACGGGGTCGACGGCCATGAGCTCCTTCCACACCGCGTCGACCATGCCCGCCGCCCGCTGTTTCGGGGACCGCACCTCCTTGTCCCAGGCGCTTTCCAGGCCCGTCCTGCTGGACAGGTTCATCGGGAAGCCGAACAGGGAGGCCGGGGTCGACACGGGGAACGACGCCACCGGCGCGCCGAAGCTCTTCGGCGGCGCGCTTGCCCGCCCCGCGGGCGGGTAGACCGGCGCCAGGAGGAGCAGGCTCTCGACCTTCCCCGGGTTCTGGATCGCGTACGGCCCGAAGACGAAGGCGGCGGCGGACTGCCCGACGAGGGCGACCTTGGTGACGCCCTTCGTGGCCTTGATGTACTCGACGACCGCGTCGACCTCGCCCCACTCGCTCGCGGAGTTGCCGAGCTCGTGCGGGTAGGGCGGGGTACAGGTGTACGTCAGCGGGTTCGGGTTCAGGATCTCCTGGTGCTGCGGGTTGGCGTTGCAGGGCTTGTCCATCTCCGGACGCGGCGACAGGCCGGAGCCCGTGAGCTCCATGAGGAACACGTCGAACCCGGCCTTGGCCAGGTGCTGCGCCCAGCTGTACTTGCCGTTGTCGTGCTGGAGGTCGAAGGCCACGACCGAGGGAACGCTCCGGCCGTGCAGCATCAGGACGGCCTTGCGCTGCGCGTTGGCGCCGGGTGGGGTGCCGTCGTACTCCCGCACGTACAGATGGACGGTCTGTCCCGCGTTGGCGGGCACCGCAGAGACGTGCTCGACCTGGTGCTTGATGGGTGGGGTGGTGGCCATTGCTCGCATCCTCCGTCGACCGGGCCGGAGGGGACGCTCCGGCCCGGTCAGGATCGGGACTGCCCGGGGGCGGCGCCACGATCACGGCCGGGGGCCGGGTGCACGTGACCTGAACGGGTTGGCCGGACGGGTCCGATCGGTCGGGGCGGAGGGCCGCGGCGCCGCCGCCCGAGTGTGACCTTCGCCGCTCCTCCGGGAGGGGGTGTGCACATTGGTTACCCGCAAGTAGCATGGTCGGGTGAGCGGGCGCTCAGCGACGTACGCCGAACGCCCCCGCGCGCAGCAGTGCACACCCGCACCTGGAGGAGAGCCAACGTGCCTCGTACCGTCAGGGACGTCGTCTTCGTCGACGGCGTCCGCACCCCGTTCGGCAAGGCGGGCCCGAAGGGCATCTACCACGAGACCCGCGCCGACGACCTCGTCGTGAAGGCGATCCGGGAGCTGCTGCGCCGCAACCCGGACCTGGACCCCGCGAAGATCGACGAGGTCGCCATCGCCGCGACCACGCAGATCGGCGACCAGGGCCTCACGCTGGGCCGTACGGCCGGCATCCTCGCGGGCCTGCCGCAGTCCGTCCCGGGCTACTCCATCGACCGCATGTGCGCCGGCGCGCTGACCGCCGTGACCGCCGTCGCGGGCGGTGTGGCCTTCGGTGCCTACGACGTCGCCCTCGCCGGCGGTGTCGAGCACATGGGCCGTCACCCCATGGGCGAGGGCGTGGACCCGAACCCGCGCTTCGTCTCCGAGAAGCTGGTCGACGAGTCCGCCCTGTTCATGGGCATGACCGCCGAGAACCTGCACGACCGGTACCCGACGATCACCAAGCTCCGCGCCGACGAGTACGCCGTGCGCTCGCAGGAGAAGGCCGCCAAGGCGTACGCCGACGGCAAAATCCAGCAGGACCTGGTCCCGATCTCGGTGCGCAACACCAACGAGGCGGCCGGTGAGACGGGCTGGGGCCTGGTCACCACCGACGAGCCGATGCGCCCGGGCACCACGCTGGAGAACCTGGCCGGCCTGAAGACCCCGTTCCGTACGCACGGCCGGGTCACCGCGGGCAACGCCGCCGGTCTCAACGACGGCGCCACCGCCGCGATCATCGCGTCCGAGGACTTCGCCCGGGAGAACAACCTCCCGGTCAAGATGCGCCTGGTCTCGTACTCCTTCGCGGGTGTCGAGCCCGAGGTCATGGGCTACGGCCCGATCCCGGCCACCGAGAAGGCCCTGGCCCAGGCCGGCCTGACCATCGAGGACATCGGTCTCTTCGAGGTCAACGAGGCCTTCGCGGTCCAGGTCCTCGCGTTCCTGGAGCACTACGGCATCGCCGACGACGACGCCCGCGTGAACCAGTACGGCGGCGCCATCGCCTTCGGCCACCCGCTCGCCTCCTCGGGCGTGCGCCTGATGACGCAGCTGGCCCGGCAGTTCGAGGAGCAGCCGCACGTCCGCTACGGCCTGACCACCATGTGCGTCGGCTTCGGCATGGGCGCCACGGTCATCTGGGAGAACCCGAACTTCAACGCCGAGGGAGACTCCAAGTGAGCACCACCGCTGAGCTCCTGAAGGGCGCGGCCGACCTGTTCCCGGACGAGGTCGTCACGTCCGCGCACGTCCGCCACCTGGACCTGCCGTTCGGCGCCGGGCGCTTCGCGCTCATCACGCTGGACAACGGCTTCGACCACACCAAGCCGACCACCTTCGGCCCGCAGTCCCTCGCCAACCTGAACGCGGCGATCGACCAGGTCGAGCAGGAGGCCCTCGCTGGCTCCATCGTCGGCGCGGGCATCACCGGCAAGCCGTTCATCTTCGCGGTCGGCGCCGACCTCAAGGGTGTCGAGCTGCTGAAGAAGCACGACGAGGCGCTCGCCATCGGCAAGGGCGGCCACGACGTCTTCAAGCGGCTCTCGGCGCTGGCGGTCCCGACCTTCTCGTACTACAACGGCGCGGCCATGGGCGGCGGCGTCGAGGTCGGTCTGCACTGCTCCTACCGCACCGTCTCGAAGGCCATCCCGGCCTTCTCGCTGCCCGAGGTCTTCCTCGGCCTGGTTCCCGGCTGGGGCGGCTGCGCCATCCTGCCGAACCTGATCGGCGCCGAGCGCGCGGTCTCGGTGATCATCGAGAACTCGCTCAACCAGAACAAGCAGCTGCGCGGCAAGCAGGTCTTCGACCTGGGCATCGCCGACGCGCTGTTCGAGGGCGCGGACTTCCTGGAGCAGTCGCTCCTGTGGACCGCGAACGTCCTGAACGGCACCACCGAGGTCGTCCGCGACGAGATCGACCGCGGCGAGGCCTGGGACGCGGCCGTCGCCAAGGGCCGCTTCATCGCGGACTCCAAGGTGCACGGCGCCGCTCCCGCCGCCTACCGCGCGCTGGACATCATCGCCGCGGCCAAGGACGGCGACCTCCAGGCCGGCTTCGACGCCGAGGACACGGCGCTGGCCGACCTCATCATGGGCGGCGAGCTGCGCTCGGGCATCTACGCCTTCAACCTGGTGCAGAAGCGCGCCAAGCGCCCGGCCGGTGCCCCGGACAAGTCCCTGGCCCGTCCGGTCACCAAGGTCGGCGTCGTCGGCGCGGGCCTGATGGCCTCGCAGCTGGCGCTGCTCTTCCTGCGCCGCCTGGAGGTGCCGGTGGTCCTCACCGACATCGACCAGGAGCGCGTGGACAAGGGTGTGGGCTACGTCCACGCCGAGATCCAGAAGCTGCTCGGCAAGGGCCGCATCAACCAGGACAAGGCCAACCGCCTGACCGCCCTGGTGACCGGCGTCCTGGACAAGGCCGAGGGCTTCGCGGACGCGGACTTCATCATCGAGGCCGTGTTCGAGGAGATGTCCGTCAAGCAGAAGGTGTTCGCGGAGGTCGAGGCGGTCGCCCCGGCGCACGCGATCCTCGCCACCAACACCTCCTCGCTGTCGGTGTCGGAGATGGCCTCCAAGCTCCAGCACCCGGAGCGCGTGGTCGGCTTCCACTTCTTCAACCCGGTCGCGATCCTCCCGCTGCTGGAGATCGTCCGCGGTGAGCAGACCGACGACGCCTCGCTGGCCACGGCCTTCGGTGTCGCCAGGAAGCTGAAGAAGACCGCGGTCCTCACCAAGGACGCCCCGGCGTTCGTCGTGAACCGCATCCTCACCCGCTTCATGGGCGAGATCCAGAACGTCATCGACGAGGGCACCCCGGTCGTCACGGCGGAGAAGGCCATCGAGCCGCTCGGCCTGCCGATGTCCCCGCTGGTGCTCCTGGAGCTCGTGGGCCCGGCGATCGGTCTGCACGTCTCCGAGACCCTGAACCGCGCCTTCCCGGAGCGCTTCACCGTCTCCCCGAACCTCGCGGCGGTCGTCAAGGCCGGCAAGCGCGGCTTCTACGTCTATGACTCCGGCAAGCCGGAGCTGGACCCCGAGGTCGCCGCGCTCCTGGTCCAGGGCGATGTCGTCCTGACCGAGGAGCAGGTCCGCGACCGCGTCCTGGACGCGGTCGCGCAGGAGATCGGCCTGATGCTGGAGGAGGGTGTCGTGGCCGAGGCCCAGGACATCGACCTCTGCCTGATCACGGGCGCCGGCTGGCCCTTCCACCTGGGCGGCGTGACGCCGTACCTGGACCGTGAAGGCGTCTCGGAGCGCGTGAACGGCAAGAAGTTCCTCGCCCCCGGCCTCGCGAGCATCCCGGCCTAGTCCGGGTCTCGGAGGGCTGTTCGACGGCTCGGCCCGCCCCTTCCGGGGGGCGGGCCATCGCCGTTCGAATACCTGTCTAAGATTCACCCCCATGACGGAAAAGCACGCGCGGCCCAGGCGCCGCCGCCGCATCCTGCGGATCACCCTGCTGCTGGTCGCCGTGCTGATCCTGGGCGCGGCCGGGGCCGGCTGGTGGACGTACAGCCACCTCAACTCCAACATCGACAGCGTCGACCTGGACCAGGCGATCGGCGACAACCGGCCCGCGAAGGTCGTCGCGAACGCCCAGAACATCCTGGTGCTCGGCTCCGACTCGCGCGCCGGGGCCAATGCCGATCTCGACCACGGCGATGTCAGCGGTGCCCGCTCGGACACCGCGATGCTGGTGCACATACCCGAGGGCCGGGCCAAGGCCACCGCGGTGAGCATCCCCCGCGACACCCTGGTCACCCGGCCCGAGTGCAAGGACGGGAACGGCAAGACGCTGCCGTCCGCCAAGCGGGTCATGTTCAACTCCGTCTACTCGCTCGCCGGCCCTGCCTGTGTGGTCAACACGGTGGAGCAGCTGTCCGGCGTCCGCGTGGACCACTTCGTCGAGGTCGACTTCGCCGGCTTCAAGGGCCTGGTCGACGCGCTGGGCGGGGTCACCGTCACGCTGGACAAGCCGATGAGCGGCGCCAAGGGCGGCCTGAAGCTCGACGCGGGCACGCACCGGCTGGACGGCACCGACTCGCTGAAGTTCGTCCGTACCCGCTACGGCTACGGCGACGGCAGCGACCTCGGACGCATAGGCCTCCAGCAGCAGTTCATGCTGGCGATGCTGTCCGAGATCAAGAAGCAGGACGCCCTCGGCAACCCGGCGCGGCTCTACAAGCTCGCGGACGCCGGCACCAAGTCGCTGACCACCGACTCCGACCTCGGCTCGCTCACGGCGCTCGCCGACTTCGCGCAGAGCATGAAGGGCGTGAACCCGGAGACGATGGAGACGATCATGCTGCCGGTCGCCTACGACAAGGTGGACCCCAACCGCGTGATCGTGGCCGAGCCGCAGGCCACGCAGCTGTGGGACGCCATACGCAAGGACCAGCAGATCCCGGCCTCGGCGAAGAACTCCCCCGCCAAGGGCTGAGCAGAGCCAGGGGGATGAGCCCGCTTCCGCCGTCGCGGCCGCGGTCCGCCCTCACCCGTCGCGGCCGCGGTCCGCCCTCACCCGTCGCGCCGCCCCCGGACCGCCCAGGCCCGGGCTGTGAGCGCGACGGATCCGCCCGGCCCGTAGGGGACGGCCCCGCGGAGCGCGTCCCGTACCCGCTCCCGGTCCGCCGCGGACAGGGCGGCGAGGTATCCGGGGGCCGGTCCCTGCCCCGTCAGGAACGGTTCCCACAGGTCCGCGAAGTCGGCGAACACCGTGGGGACCTCGATCGGGGCGACCGACACCTCGCCGAGTCCCGCCCGCGTCCACAGCGCGCGCAGTGCGTCCGGACGGCACAGGGGGAAGCGCCGGCGCTCGTCCAGCGCGGCCGCGGACGGGTCCGCCAGGGCGGCCGCGCCCCAGAAGAGCCGCAGCAGGTCCATGCCTTCCGCGTAGTCCCACACGTATGCCGCGACCAGGCCGCCCGGGCGGACCGTGCGGACCATCTCGGCGACGGCCGCGGCGGGCGGCGCGAGGAAGTTCAGGGTCAGGCCGCTGACCACCGCGTCGCACGCGCCGTCGCGCACCGGCAGGGCCGTCGCGTCCGCCACGACGACGTGCGTCCCGGCCGTGGCCGCGTCCCGGGCCCAGGCGGCGTACCCCGGTGAGCGGTCGATCGCCAGGACCTCACGGGGCCGGCACCGGGCGGCCACCGCGGCCGACAGGCCGCCGGTGCCGCATCCGACGTCGAGCCACCGCAGCCGGCCGGGACGGCCGAGCCACGCCGTGAACCGCTCCGCGACGGGGCGGCTCCACCGGCCCATGTAGCGCTCGTAGCCGGCCCCGGCCGTCCACACGTCGTACCGGTGCTCTTCCCTGTGCGTCATGGGCGTCCCCACACGGGTCCCGGACCCGTCGGCCGCGGGTACGGCCGCGAGGGCCGTACGGGTTGCCCGTACGGCCCTCGCCGGTCCGCCGCGGCGGACCGGTCGCCCGTCAGAACTCCGCGTTCTGGCCGACCTTGTGCAGCCGGCTGTTGCGGTAGCCGTAGAGGAAGTAGACGATGATGCCGATGGCCATCCAGATGCCGAAGCGCAGCCAGGTCTCGGCCGGCAGGTTGAGCATCAGCCAGAACGAGGCCGCGATCGACAGGATCGGGACGAACGGCACCCACGGGGTCCGGAAGGACCGGTGCAGGTCGGGGCGGGTCTTGCGCAGGACGATCACGCCCAGCGCGACCACCACGAAGGCGAACAGGGTGCCGATGTTCACCAGTTCCGCGAGGGTCTCCAGGCTGGTGAAGCCCGCGACGACCGCGATGATCCCGCCGAGCAGCATGGTCGCCCGGTAGGGGGTGCGGTACGTCGGGTGCGTCACGGAGAAGACCCGCGGCAGCAGTCCGTCACGGCTCATCGCGAAGAACACGCGGGTCTGGCCGAGCAGCAGGATCATGCACACGGTGATCAGACCGACGGCCGCGCCGAGGCTGATGGCGCCCGAGAAGAACGGCTGGTTCACCGATTTGAAGGCTTCGGCGAGCGGCGCGGTCGGGGACATCTCCGAGTACTTCTGCATACCGGTGACCACCAGGGTCACGGCGACGTAGAGCACTGTGCAGACCAGCAGCGAGCCGAGGATGCCGCGCGGCATGTCCCGCTGGGGGTTCTTGGTCTCCTCGGCCGCCGTCGCCACCACGTCGAAGCCGATGAAGGCGAAGAAGATGAGCGAGGCCGCCGTGAAGATGCCCATGACGCCGAAGTTCGTGGGCTCGTAGCCGAACATCAACTGGACCAGGGGCGAGTGCCAGCCGCTGACGCCCTCGGCCTGTGGCTGGGCCGGCGGGATGAACGGCGAGTAGTTGTCGGCCTTGATGAAGAACAGGCCCGCGACGATGACCAGCAGCACGACCGTGACCTTGATGGCGACGACGACCGCGGTGATGCGGGCCGAGAGCTTCGTCCCGACGACCAGGATCCAGGTCAGCACCAGGACCAGCAGGAACGCCAGCAGGTCGAAGTGGCCCCCGGCATCGGGGCCGGACAGGGAGGTCGGCAGGGTCCAGCCGAGGTTGGTGTCCATGAGGTGGCGCACGTACCCGGACCAGCCGACGGCGACGACGGCCGTGCCGAGTGCGAACTCCAGCACCAGGTCCCAGCCGATGATCCAGGCGGGCAGCTCACCGATCGATGCGTACGAGAACGTGTACGCCGACCCGGCCACCGGGACGGTGGACGCGAACTCGGCGTAGCAGAGAGCCGCAAGGGCGCAGACGATGCCCGCCGCCACGAAGGCGAGGGCTGTGGCGGGACCGGCATTGTTCCGGGCGGCGATGCCCGTGAGGACGAAGATGCCGGTGCCGATGATGACGCCCACACCGAAGACCGTGAGGTCCCAGGCGGAGAGCGACTTGCGGAGCGCGTGTTCCGGCTCCTCCGTGTCGCGGATGGACTGCTCCACCGTCTTGGTACGGAATGGGCTGTTCAGATCCTTGCTCACCGACGCCTCCGAGAGGTGACGACGCACGAACGGGCCGGGAGGCCCACCCTTCAAGAGTGATCTCCCGGCCCGTGACGTGCAACCGCGCGTCGATCTACGAACGGCGCAGCGGCGAATTCCGGCTAGTCGACGGCGGCGGCCGGCTCGCTGTCGTAGCGGCCGTCCAGCTTGGCGACCAGGCCGGTGACCTGCCGGGCGATGTCCGGCGCGGTCAGGCCGATCTCGGCCATGATCTCCTTGCGGAGGGCGTGGTCGAGGAAGCGCTGCGGGATACCGAAGTCGCGCAGCGGTACGTCGACACCCGCGTCCCGCAGGGCCTGCGACACGGCGGCGCCCACACCGCCGGTACGGCCGTTGTCCTCGACGGTGACGACCACGCGGTGGCGGTCCGCGAGCGGGGCCAGGGCCTCGTCCACGGGCTTGACCCAGCGGGGGTCGACCACGGTCGTGGAGATGCCCTGCTTGTCCAGCAGGTCGGCGATCTCCAGGCACATCGGGGCGAGCGCACCGACCGAGACGAGCAGTACGTCCGGACGGGTGACCTCGGCGCCCGGGGCGCGCAGGACGTCCATGCCGCCGATCCGGCCGACGGCCGGGACGGCCGGGCCGACGACGCCCTTGGAGAAGCGCACCACGGTCGGCGCGTCCTTGACCTCGACGGCCTCACGGAGCTGGGCGCGCAGCTGCTCGGCGTCGCGCGGAGCGGCGAGCCGCAGGCCCGGGACGACCTGGAGGATGGACATGTCCCACATGCCGTTGTGGGAGGCGCCGTCGGTGCCGGTGATACCGGCGCGGTCCAGGACGAAGGTGACCCCGCACTTGTGCAGGGCCACGTCCATCAGGACCTGGTCGAAGGCGCGGTTGAGGAAGGTGGCGTACACCGCGAAGACCGGGTGGGCGCCGCCGGTGGCGAGGCCCGCCGCCGAGGTGGCGCCGTGCTGCTCGGCGATGCCGACGTCGTAGATCCGGTCCGGGAAGGCGTCCGCGAACTTCTTCAGGCCGACCGGCTGGAGCATGGCCGCGGTGATGCCGACGATGTCCTTGCGCTCCTTGCCGAGCTTGACCATCTCGTCGGCGAAGACGGAGGTCCAGCTGGCGGCGTCGGTGCTGACCGGCAGGCCGGTATCCGGGTGGATCACGCCGACCGCGTGGAAACGGTCCGCCTCGTGCTCCAGGGCCGGGGTGTAGCCGCGGCCCTTCTGGGTGAGGCAGTGCACGATGACCGGGCCGCTGAAGCGCTTGGCGCGCTGCAGGGCGGACTCCAGGGCCTCGATGTCGTGGCCGTCGATGGGACCGATGTACTTGAGCCCGAGGTCCTCGAACATGCCCTGCGGGGCGATGAAGTCCTTGAGGCCCTTCTTGGCGCCGTGCAGGGTCTCGAAGAGCGGCTTCCCGACGACCGGGGTGCGCTCCAGGATCTCCTTGCCGCGGGCCAGGAAACGCTCGTAGCCGTCCGTGGTGCGCAGGGTCGCCAGGTGGTTCGCGAGGCCGCCGATGGTGGGGCCGTACGAGCGCTCGTTGTCGTTGACGACGATGACCAGCGGGCGGTCCTTGGCGGCGGCGATGTTGTTCAGCGCCTCCCAGGCCATGCCACCGGTCAGCGCGCCGTCGCCGATGACGGCGGCGACGTGGTGGTCCTCGCGGCCCAGCACCTCGTTGGCCTTGGCCAGGCCGTCGGCCCAGCCGAGCACGGTGGAGGCGTGCGAGTTCTCGATCACGTCGTGGTCGGACTCGGCGCGCGAGGGGTAGCCGGACAGGCCGTTCTTGGTGCGCAGGCCGGCGAAGTCCTGGCGGCCCGTGAGCAGCTTGTGGACGTAGGCCTGGTGGCCGGTGTCGAAGAGGACCTTGTCCTTGGGCGATTCGAAGACCCGGTGCAGGGCGATCGTCAGTTCGACCACGCCGAGGTTGGGGCCGAGGTGCCCGCCGGTCTTGGAGACGGCGTCGACGAGGAAGGACCTGATCTCTGCCGCGAGCTGGTCGAGCTCCTCCTGGCTGAGCCGGTCCAGATCGCGCGGTCCCTTGATGCGGGGCAGCAGCACCCGTGCCTCCTTGCAGTTGCTAGCTGGTCTGTCGAGTCTAATGTTCCGCCCCCGGCCACGGTCATCGGGCCGTCCCGAGGGAGTCACAGCTTTGTCATACATGTACGCACGACCTGACGGCCACACATCACATACGGGCGTATACCCGCACATGAGTACCTCGTACATGCACGCACAGATGCCCGGCGCCACGAGAAGTGGCGCCGGGCACTGTGACCGGTCTTACCGCCGGACCTCGGTCCGGCGGGCAGTCGGACGCGCGGTCAGGCGCGTCCGGCCGTCTTCTGGGTCTTGCGCGTCACCGAGTCGATCACCACGGTCGCCAGCAGCACCGCGCCGGTGATCATGTACTGGATCGGCGTCGCAATGCCTTCCAGGGCCAGACCGTACTGGATCGAGACGATGACCATGACGCCGAGGAGGGCGTTCCAGGTCCGGCCCCGGCCGCCGAAGAGGCTGGTGCCGCCGATGACGGCCGCCGCGATCACGTTCATCAGCAGGTCGCCGGCGCCGGCGCTCTGGTTGGCCGCCGCGATCTTGGATGCCCAGAACAGGCCGCCGACGGCGGCGAAGGTGCTGGAGATCGCGAAGACCGTGATCCGGATCCGGGTGACGTTGATGCCCGCACGGCGGGAGGCCTCGACGCTGCCACCCAGTGCGAAAACGTTTCGCCCGAAGGTCGTGCGGCGCAGCAGGAAGTCCGTGACGACCAGGGCCAGCAGGAAGAGCACCACCGCGAGCGGCAGGCCCTTGTACTGGTTGAACAGCACGGCGGGACCGAAGGTGCACAGCGCGAGCAGGCCGGTGCGCAGCAGGATCTCGACGAGCGGCCTGGAGGGCATCCCGGCCGCCTCGCGGCGCCTCGCGTCGAGGAAGGCCGCGAGGAAGTAGCCGGCCACCGCGAGCGCGGCCAGCCCGTAGGCGACGGCCACGTCCGAGAAGAAGTACGTGGTCAGCTGGCCGACCACGCCGTCGGAGTCGATGTTGATCGTGCCGTTGCTGCCGAGGATCTGCAGCATCGCGCCGAGCCAGAAGAGCAGGCCCGACAGGGTGACGGCGAAGGCCGGGGCGCCGATCTTGGCGAAGAAGAAGCCGTGGATGCAGCCGATCAGGGCGCCTCCGACGATGGCCGCGAGGATGGCCAGCCATTCGTTCACGCCGTGGGTGACGGCGAGGACGGCGACGATCGCACCCGAGACACCGCTGACCGAGCCGACCGAGAGGTCGATCTCGCCGAGCAGCAGCACGAAGATGATGCCGATGGCGATCATGCCGGTGCCGGTCATCGTGATCGCGATGTTGGTCAGGTTCTCCGGGGAGAGGAAGTTCGAGTTCAGCCCCTGGAAGATGGACCAGATCACGATCAGGCCGATGACGACCGGGAGGGAACCCAGGTCGCCCGCCTTCATCTTGCGCTTGAACTCGCCCACGTACCCGGCGAGCCCCTCCTCCCTGACGAGCAGGCGGGGGTCGACGGCCGGGATCGCGTCGTGCGCGGCCGCGGGGTTGACCGGGTCGATGTGCTCGTGCTGGTCGACCGAGCCCTTGTCCAGTGGACCGGTGGCAGGGTTCTGGGTGCTCACTTGCCGGCCTCCGAGGTGCGGGCCGCCCGGCGGGTCACGGCGTTGTCCGTGGCACCGGTGATGGCGGAGATGATCTCTTCCTGCGAGGTGTCGGCGACGTTGAA
Source organism: Streptomyces sp. NPDC001549 (assembly GCF_042894025.1). Taxonomy (NCBI): domain Bacteria; kingdom Bacillati; phylum Actinomycetota; class Actinomycetes; order Kitasatosporales; family Streptomycetaceae; genus Streptomyces; species Streptomyces sp. NPDC001549. Next base: position 119,678 of record NZ_JBIAVJ010000013.1, on the reverse strand, counting down.
GACACCGTTGTTGCGGCCCAGCCGCAGGACCGCCACCTTGTCGGCGACGGCCTTCACATCGGCCATGTTGTGGCTGATGAGGATGACGGCGTGGCCGCGCTCGCGCAGCCGCTCCACCAGGTCGAGAACCTGTGCGGTCTGCTCGACACCGAGGGCGGCGGTGGGCTCGTCGAGGATGACGAGCTGGGGCTCGCCCAGCATGGAACGGGCGATGGCCACGGTCTGGCGCTGACCGCCGGAGAGTGACGCGATGGGAATCCGGACACTGGGGATCCGGATGGACAGGGTGGTCAGGAGCTCGCGGGCGCGCCGCTCCATCTCCACCTCGTCGAGGATGCCGTAACTCTTGAGCTCGCGGCCGAGGAAGAGGTTGCCGACGACATCGATGTTGTCGCACAGCGCCAGGTCCTGGTAGACCGTCGCGATGCCCAGGTTCTGGGCGTCGTGGGGCTTGCCGATGGAGACCGGACGGCCTTCCCACTCGATGACACCTTCATCGATGGGGTGCACGCCGGCGATCGTCTTGACCAGCGTGGACTTTCCGGCGCCGTTGTCGCCGACGAGGGCGACCACTTCACCGGAGTGGATCTCGAGTTCTACGTCGGTCAGGGCCTGAACGGCGCCGAACCGCTTCGAGACCCCTCGCAACGCCAGCACGGGCGCAGCGGACACATGAACCATCTCCTTCGCCGCCTGACCGGCGGGGATGTCGTGCAGAAGAGCAGGAGCGGGGCGAATGGGGGAACGTTTCTGCCCGGCGCCCCGCCGGGTGGCGGGGAGAGAGTGGCGGGACGCCGGTCAGGCACGGGGGGCCGCCTCGCGGGGAGGCGACGGGGGCCGCTACTTCAGGCCGGCGGCGGCGCAGGCCGCCGCGTACTTGTCGGTGCAGATCTCGTCCACCGTGTAGACGCCGTCCTTGACGACGGTGTCCTTGATGTTGCCCTTGGTCAGCGAGACGACCGGGATCAGGACGGACGCGACACCCTTGGTGGTCGGGCTGTCGACCGTGGACGTGGTGCCCTCGGCCTTTCCGCCCTTGGCGAGGGAGACGGCCATCTTCGCCGCGGCCTCGGCCTCGGGGGCGTACGGCTTGTAGACGCTCATGAACTGCTCGCCCGCGACGATCCGCTGCACACCGGCGAGTTCTGCGTCCTGGCCGGTGACCGGCGGCAGGGGGGAGACGCCGGCGGCCTTGAGGGCGGTGATGATGCCGCCGGCCATGCCGTCGTTGGCGGAGTAGACGCCGATGACCTTGTCCTTGCCGAGCGCGGAGAGCGCGGCCGCCATGTTGGTGTTGGCGTTCTCCGGCTTCCACTCGACGGTGTCGTACTCCTTGCCGACGTTCACCTTGCCGTCGAGCTCGGAGTGCGCGCCGGACTTGAAGAGCTTGGCGTTCGGGTCGGTGACCGAACCGTTCATCATGACGACCTGGCCGTCCTTGGCCTTGTCGCCCAGCGCCTCCAGCAGGGCCTTGCCCTGGACCTTGCCGACCTCTTCGTTGTCGAAGGAGGTGTATGCGTCGATCGGGCCCTCGGCCAGGCGGTCGTAGGCGACGACCGGGATGCCGGCGTCCTTGGCCTTCTTGACCGAGCCTGCGATGGCCTTGGAGTCCACCGCGTCGATGATCAGGACGTCCACCTTGTTGGTGATCATCGTGTCGACCTGGGAGTTCTGCGTGGTCGCGTCCTGCTTGGCGTTGGCGTAGACGACCTTGCCCTTGCCACCGGTGAGCTCGGCGACCTTCTTCTCGATCAGCGGCTTGTCGAACTTCTCGTAACGCGCGGTCTGGTTCTCCGGCAGGAGCAGACCGACCTTGATCTCATCGCCCTTGGCAGCGCCGGAGGACGCCTTCGTCGTGTCGCCGGCCTCCTTCGCACTGCCACAAGCGGCGAGCGAAACGGCCATGGCACCAGCGGCTACAGCTACGGCGGCTCTGCGCATACGCGTGTTCATTACTTGAACCTCCCTGACGAGGCCGCAGCGGCGCGGCCGAGGTGGATGTGAGTCAACCCCGGCCGCGTTTTGCCGTCAAGGAGTGAATTCTTAACGAGATGACAACGGTGCCATTCGTTATCTACCTGAAGACAAGACGGCTGGAGCTCGCACTCCACTTCCATGATCTGACAAAAGTGTCGAATCGCCCATCTCGCTGAGGACGAGCGCCAGTGCGCCCAACACCTCGGCCCGCCCGCCCAGGTTCCCCGTCAGCACCGACAACTGCCGGGCCGCACTGGGAATCGCGTACCTGCCCACCGATTCACGGATGGGAGCGAGGACGAGTTCACCGGCCTCCGCCAGCGAGCCGCCCAGCACCACCCGGCTGGGGTTCAGGAGGTTGCACAGACTGGCCACGCCGCTGCCGATGTGCCGGCCCACGTCCGTGATCACCCGGCGGCAGCCCGGGTCCCCCTCACGGGCCAGTTCGACCACCCGCTCCATCGTCAACTCCGGGCCGTGCGTGCCCTGGAGCAGGGGCAGTACGTACCGGGCGGCCGCGAAGGTCTCCAGGCAGCCACGGTTGCCGCAGCGGCAGACCGGGCCCGATTCGTCCAGGGTGATGTGCCCGATCTCGCCCGCCGTGCCGCCGGGTCCGCGGTAGATCTGGCCGTTGATCACCAGGCCCGCGCCGACGCCGCTGGCCACCTTGATGTAGGCCAGGTCCTTTACTCCCCGCCCGCTCCCCCAAACGAGTTCGCCGAGGGCGCCGAGGTTCGCGTCGTTGTCCACGTACACGGGCACCCCGAGGCGCTGCGAGAGCTCCTGGCGGGGATTGATGCCCGCCCAGCCCGGCAGGATCGCGGTCGAGCCCAGGGTCCCGGACTCCACGTCGATCGGGCCGGGCACGCCGAGCCCGACGCCGATCACCTTCTCCAGCCCCACGCCGATGTCCGCGATCAGCCGTCCGACCAGGGCTTCCGCCCGGTCGAAGCCGTCCGCCCAGGACGCGTCGACGTCCAGCGGCTCGGACTCCTCGGCCAGCACCTGGTGGGCCAGGTTCCCCACCGCCACCCGCAGGTGGGTATGGCCGAAGTCGACGCCGATGACGATCCCCGCGTCGCCGCTGAGCGAGACGCTGCGCGCCCGGCGGCCGCCGGCCGAGGTGTCGGTGACCTCGACGGTCCCGCCGTCCTTCAGCTCCCGGACGATGTTGGAGACCGTGGCCGCCGACAGTCCGGTGGCGCGGGCGATCTCCGCCTGGGTCAGCGATCCCGCGAGCCGCACCGCCCGCACGACCCGTTCGAGATTCGCGCGATGCAGCGACGACTGCGATCCGGGAGTCTGCACGACTCATCCACTCCTGCCCATTAGCGACGGCCAGCCGTCGCCCCCCGGCCGGGACACGTCACGGCTTCACGCTCCGAGACCCCGGCATCTCTCCAACTTGTGAACCTTAAGTCGAGCCTTTACGCATCCACACGTCAAGAGGCTGACACGGCATGAAACGGCTGGTACTGACCTAAAGGGGGAGAGAAGCGGCCGTTGGATCGTGCTACGGTCGCTGAGACGCCGGTCCTCTGCGGCCCTTCCGGCCGGACCTGGCGTCGTGCAACGACCGCGCTACGCAAGGAGGTGTTCGGGATGAGTCCCGATCGAAGTCCTTGCAGCGCTCTCGTCGGCTGATCTTCTGACCGGCTGATCTCTCTCCGGGTACGCACGGCAGCGGTGGACCGCTGTCCCCGTGCGAGCTCGCGTTCCGTTCGCGTTCCATCGCGTTCCTTCCTTCCACATTCCCTTCCTTCCGCATGCCCTGCCAACTCCGCCGGGCGTGCGTCATCCATGCCCATCGGCGCGCCGGGGCCCGTCATGGCCACTGCGCGCCGACCCATGATCACTCCACGTGACCGCCCGGCTTCGCGCTGCCCGGACACCGTGGAGGGAGGTATTCGTCATGACCATGCTCACCCCCCGTACCCCGGCCACGCTCGCACCGCCGGGCCGGTCCCGCCGCGAGCGCAAGGCCGCCGAGCTCCAGGCCCGTACCCGGCTCGTCGGCGAGCGTCTCGCCGGGATCAGCGCCCGCCCGGGCGTCCAGGTCCTGCAGGAGGTGGACACCTGCCCGGCCGGCCTCACCCATGCCGAGGCCTCGCTGCGCCTGGAGCGGCACGGCTCCAACACCGTCGCCCACGAGCGTGCCCCCCCGCTGGTACCTCCAGCTGGCGAAGGCCTACTGGAACCCCTTCATCGCCGTCCTGGTCTTCCTGGCGACGGTCATGTACTGGCAGGACCCCGCGGACCCGGGCGTCGTCATCCTCTCCGTGATGGTGGGGATCAGCGGTCTGCTGCGCTTCTGGCAGGAGTTCCGCTCGGGCCGCGCCGCCGACGCACTGAAGAAGCTCGTCACCACCACGTGCGCGGTGCAGCGCCGGGCCGGCAGCGGCTCCGCGCCCGTCCACATGATCCGCACCCGGAAGATCCCCTTCATCCAGTCCCGCGCCTCCTGGCCGGTGATGGTGATGACCGTCCTCGCCGTGCTGACCGGTCTCTGGCTGCCCTTCTCGCCGCTGGCTCCCTCGCTGGGCTTCGTGGCCCTGCCGGCGAGCTACTTCCCGTGGCTGATCGGCGTACTCCTCGCGTACTGCACGCTCACCCAGATCGTGAAGACCTGGTACATCCGCCGGTTCAACACCTGGCTGTAGCGGCCACGGCGAAGGAGGGAGGGCCGGTGCTGCTCACCGAATGGCAGATGGCCGCACACCCGGCCGCCGCGCTCGGACTCGGAGCGGCCATCGGCCTGGAGCGGCAGTGGCGGGCCCGCCTCGCGGGGCTGCGTACGAACGCCCTGGTGGCGGGCGGGGCCGCGCTGTTCGTGCTGCTCTCGCAGTGCGGCTTCCTCGGCGCGGCCCCGGAGGCCGGCCGGGCTGCCGGCTGCGCTCGATCCGCAGCCAGGACGGCCCGGTGCCCGGCCGGGTGACGGTGTCCGCACTGCTGACCGCCGAGGGCGAGGTGGACCGGACGCTGGAGGAGGCGGTCAGCAACCTCTCGCCGGATCCGTCGGTGTCGGCGGTCAGCTGGTCGGTCGTGCCCGCGGGACGGGGCGCGAAGAATGAATTGAACGCGTTCAGCCCGGCTGGCACTATGGATCCAGGACGTCGCCGGCCGGGTGGACCCGTGGGTTCGCCGTGCCACGAGGGGGAATGATCGTGCATCAGAAACGGTCGTACGGAGTCGTGCTGGTGGTCTCGACGCTGGTGGGATGCCTGGAGGTCGCGCTCGCCGTCGTGGTGGTCCTGCTGTACGTGCAGACGCAGCCGCCGCCGGACGAACCCCCCGACTACACCAGGATCGGGGGGAGCCTGGTCGCCCTCACACCCCTCATCGGCTTCATCTCGTTCCTGCTGTCGCTGGTCTTCGTACTGCCGGCGGTCGCGCTGACCGACCTCCTCGGCCGCCGGTTCGGCGGCCGCGCGGCGTGGTGGCCGGCGCCGCTGGTGGTGGCGGCCCTGCTGGCACCGCCCCTGATGTGCTTCGTGGCGTACAACGACGTGGAGCCGCGGTCCGTGTTCGTCTTCTGGGCCTCGGCCACGGCCTCGCTCTCGCTGGGCGCGCTGATCGCCCTGCCCCGGGGCGAGGGGCTGCTGCGGCGGGTGGCGCTGTGGGGCACGGCGGTGGTGGCGGGGACGGGGCTGCTCGGCACACTCGGGCTCGCCGTCGGCCTGCCGCCCGCGTACGAGCCGCCGGCGATCGGTCCGCAGACCATGCCTGGCAGCTGGGTCGACCACACGGGCGGAACCCTGGTCTTCGCCTCGGACGGCGGGGTCACCGCCTCCGGCGTCGGCGGGCGCCTGGCCAACGACTACCCCAGCGACCCGTCGCCGAGCTGCTCGGGCTCGGGAACCTGGTCGTACGAGCCCGGCCGGGACGTCTGGACGCAGAAGGTCCGTATAGACATCCCGGGGTGCGGCTGGCCCGCTTGGGGCGTCGGCGGCACCGCCCGGGAGCCCCGGATCCACCAGAACATCGGCGACCCGGGTTCCGGAGAGCTCTACAAGCTGCGGAAGGCTACTTCAGCGTCGCCGAGGTGAGACCCGCCTGGATCTGGCGCTGGAAGGAGAGGTAGACGACCAGCATCGGGACCATCGCGATGGTGGCACCGGCGAACAGCACCGGCAGGTCCGTCTCGTAGCCCATCTGGTACTGGAGCTGGATGAGCCCCTGGGTGAGCATGTACCGCTCGGGGTCGGCGCTCGTCTGCGGCTGCATCAGCACGGCGGGCAGGATGTACTGGTTCCACTGGCCCAGGACGTTGAAGATCCCGACGCTGATCAGGCCGGGCTTGGCCATCGGCAGCATCACCTGGAAGAAGATCCGGGTGTCGGAGGCCCCGTCGATGACCGCCGCCTCGTGGATCGCCGTCGGCAGCGTCCGGAAGAAGGAGTGCATGAAGAAGACCGTGAAGGGCATCGAGTAGGCGACGTACACCAGGATCAGGCCCTGGTAGGTGTTCAGCATGTCGAAGCGCTTGACCATGAAGAAGAGCGGTACGAGCGCCAGGAACACGGGGAACATCGCCCCGCTGACGAAGAAGTAGTAGATGAGCCGGTTGCCCGTGAAGGGGTAGCGGGCCAGCACGTACGCGGCCATGGAGCCGAACAGCATGGTCAGCGGGACCGAGAACACCAGCACGATGAGGGTGTTGGCGAAGTAGCCTCCGATGCCCTTCGTCCAGGCCCGCCCGAAGGCGTCGAAGTGCCAGTTGGAGGGCCAGCTCAGGGCCGAGCCGCCGATCTGCGCGTCGGTCTTGAAGGCGCCGAGCGCGAGCCAGATCAGCGGCAGCACGATCATTACCGCCCAGACGACGAGGAAGCCGTGCGAGAAGACGTTGAGGGCCATGCCCTCGGAGCGGCGCCCGTCCCGCTTCCCCGTCCGCCCGGCGCCGCCCGGCTGCTCCGCGGCCTTTTCGCCCGGAGCCTTGATCACTGTGGACTGTGCAGTCATCGTGGAACTCCCCTCAGAACTCGATGCGCTCGCGGCGGGTGGCGCGCAGCGTGATGACGGAGAGGATCATGGTCAGGGCGAGCATGACCACACCCATGGCGCAGGCGTATCCGCTCTTGCCGAAGTAGAGGAAGTTGCGCATCAGCACCGTCGACATGACCTCGCTGTGGTGGTCGGGTCCGCCGCCGAACTGGCCCGAGGTCATGGTCGACACCAGGACGAACATGTCCATCGCGGCGATGCCCAGATAGACCGCGGAGGTCTGCACAGAGTCCCACAGCAGGGGCAGCGTGACCTTGAAGAAGGTCTGGGCGCGCCCGGCACCGTCGAGCAGCGCGGCCTCGTAGATGTCCTTGGGGACGGACTGCATGGCCGCGGAGAAGAGGACGAGGTAGAAGCCGACGCCGTGCCAGACGACGACGAGGAGCAGGCACCAGAGGACGAGGTTCGGCTCGTTGAGCCATTCGACCGGGTGGTTCGCGTCGATCAGGCCGAGCTGGGTCAGGAAGCCGTTGAGCAGGCCGCCCTCGTCGCTGCGGTAGATCGCGCCGAAGAGCACGGAGAGGATGGCGAGGGAGAGGACCTGCGGGAAGAAGTAGACGACCTTGTAGAAGCGCGATCCGCCGACTCCCTGCACTCCGCCGGCCCCGCCGCGCCCGCCCGCGTTCACCATGAAGGCGAAGAAGAGGGCGAGCAGGATGGTGACGAGCGGGACGAACACCAGGAGCAGCAGGTTGTGCCAGAGCGCGCCGCGGAAGACCTCGTCCTTCAGCAGGGCCGCGTAGTTGTCCGTGCCGACGAAGTCGAACGTCGGTGACTGCCCGGTCCAGTTGGTGAAGGAGTAACCGAACGTCTGCACGTACGGCCAGATGACGAAGGTCAGGTACAGCGCGAGGGGCGCGAAGAGGAAGCCGGCGATGAAGCCGTACTTCCCTCTCCCCTGGGCTACATGGCTCATGGTGTCCGTCCCCGCAGTGGTCAGCTGCGCTTGTTGTTCTTGGCGTTCGGGTCCTGGGCCGCCTTGTTCACCGCCGCCTGGGCCCGCTTGATCCACTCCTTGGGCTGGATCCGCTGCGCCATGAGCTCATTGGAAGCGTTCTGGATCTCCGTGTCCATCTCGCTGTACCAGTCGGGGTAGCGGTAGCTGAAGGTGTTGCTTCCCGCGGCCTTGAGCGCCTCGACCGCCGACTGGGTGCCGGGCCGCAGCTTGACACTCGGATCCACGCCGTCCTTGACCACCGTGAGCGAGTTGGCCTGCTGGGCGAAGATCGTCGACCATTCCCGGGACAGCATCGAACGGAGGAACTCCAGGCCCGCGGCCTTGTTGGCGGCCTTCTCCGGGACGATGAACGGCTCGTCGACGCCGGCCCGGATGGCCTCCAGGGGCATCTTGCTGTCGGCGAGCAGGGGCACCGGCAGGAACTTCATGTCGAAGTCCTCCGGGGTCTGCTTGAGCTGCTCGTTCTCCAGCCAGGAGCCGGAGGGGATGAAGGCGGCCTTGTACTGGTTCCAGGCCGTCTGGGACTCCGTGTGGGTGAGGCCGTTGGTGCCCGGCATCAGCAGCCCCTTCTCGACCACCTCGTAGACCGCCTCGACCGCGGCGAGAGCGGCCGCGCTGCCCTCGAAGGCGTTCGGTTCGAGGTTGTCGATCGCCTTCACCGCATCCAGACCACCCTTCTTGGCGATCAGGTCCATGATGACGACGTTGATGTAGTACGGGTACTTGCCCTGGTGGGCGAGGCCGCCGATGCCCGCCTCCTTGGCCTTGGTGCAGACGGCGAGGAACTCGTCCCAGGTCTTGGGTGCCGTCCAGCCCTTCTCCTTGAAGAGCTTGCCCGAGTACCAGAAGCCGGACACGGCGTACACGTACTTCAGGACGAGGTACTTGCCGCCCAGCATGCCCTGTTCAACGGCCCCCTCCACGAGGGTGTCGCGCACCTTCTTGCCCGGGTCGTCGAGCGAGGGCGCGTCGAGCACGGCGTTGAGGTCGGCGAGCTGGCCGCCCTTGCCGAGCACGTCCAGCGGGATCTTCTGGGCACCGGAGTCGTCGACGACGTCCGGCGGGTTCCCGCCGTTGAAGCGGGGCTGCAGCTTGGCGGTGATCTCCTGGGTGCCCAGGTGGGAGCTGGTGGTGCCCCACTTCTTGTCGAAGGCGGCCTCCCAGGCCTTCGCGTAGTCGTCGCCGAACCCGCCCTTGAAGACGACGACGTCCAGCTTGCCGCCCTTCGCGACGCCGAAGGGGTTCTCCTTGGTCACCGGGGCCTTGGCCGGGCCCTTCGTGGAGTTCTCCGCACCGCCGGAGGCGCAGGCGGACAGGAAGCTCATCGTCGGCACCGTGATCAGTCCGAGTGCGGCGGAGCGCTTGATCAGGTCGCGGCGTCCGAGGCCCTCACCAGTGGATCCCATGCTCATGTCCTCGCCTTCGTCAGAAGTGGGAAGGAGGCCGGAGATTCACGGTGGTCGCCGTGCATGCGGACATCACCACAGGTCCCCGCCCGTCCCCCGGCCCGGAGCCACTTGTCTCGCGGTGATCCGGACGGGCACAGGTATAGTCCACTTCCGCTCGTGTGAGCAAGATCATGCACATTTATGGCCACCAGTTTTTCCGAGTTGAGACCTCTCCGTCATCTGGCACCGCCGTGACGAAAATGCGGAAGGGCCGTATCCCCCTGACGGGGATACGGCCCTATGGTGCCGATTCAGCGGAGAAGGGCTCCGCTTGGCGCGCCCTTAACCCCGGATGAGGTTCCGGAGCACGAACTGCATGATTCCGCCGTTGCGGTAGTAGTCCGCCTCGCCCGGCGTGTCGATGCGGACGACCGCGTCGAACTCCACACCGGTGTCGGTGGTCACCTTGACCGTGCGCGGGGTGGTGCCGTTGTTCAGCTCCTCCACACCGGTGAAGGAGAAGGTCTCCTCGCCGGTCAGCCCCAGGGAGGCCGCGGTGGCACCCTCCGGGAACTGCAGCGGCAGGACGCCCATGCCGATCAGGTTGGAGCGGTGGATGCGCTCGTAGGACTCGGCGATGACGGCCTTGACGCCGAGCAGCGCGGTGCCCTTGGCGGCCCAGTCACGGGACGAGCCGGAGCCGTACTCCTTGCCCGCCAGGATGACCAGCGGGATGCCGGCGGCCTGGTAGTTCTGCGAGGCGTCGTAGATGAAGGAGACCGGCGCGTCCGGGACGGTGAAGTCGCGGGTGAAGCCGCCCTCGGTGCCCGGCGCGATCTGGTTGCGCAGGCGGATGTTGGCGAAGGTACCGCGGATCATGACCTCGTGGTTGCCACGGCGGGAACCGTACGAGTTGAAGTCGCGGCGCTCGACGCCGTGCTCGGTGAGGTACTTGCCGGCCGGGGTGTCGGCCTTGATCGCACCGGCCGGGGAGATGTGGTCGGTGGTGACCGAGTCGCCCAGCTTCGCCAGCACGCGGGCGCCGGCGATGTCGGAGACCGGGGTGGTCTCCATCGTCATGCCCTCGAAGTAAGGGGGCTTGCGGACGTAGGTGGACTGCGGGTCCCACTCGAAGGTGTTGCCGGTCGGGATCGACAGCGCCTGCCACTGGGCGTCGCCCGCGAAGACGTCCTGGTAGGACTTGCTGAACATGTCCTCGCCGATGGCGTTCGCCACGACGTCGTTGACCTCGGCCTCGGAGGGCCAGATGTCCTTGAGGAAGACCGGGTTGCCCTCGGTGTCGATGCCGATGGCCTCGGTGGTGACGTCCACCTTCATGGAGCCCGCGATGGCGTACGCGACGACCAGCGGCGGGGAGGCCAGGTAGTTCATCTTGACGTCGGGGTTGATCCGGCCCTCGAAGTTGCGGTTGCCGGAGAGCACCGAGGTGACCGCGAGGTCGTGCTCGTTGATCGCCTTCGAGATCTCCTCGTCCAGCGGACCGGAGTTGCCGATGCAGGTGGTGCAGCCGTACCCGACGAGGTTGAAGCCCATCTTGTCGAGGTACGGGGTCAGGCCGGCCTTGTCGAAGTAGTCGGTGACGACCTTCGAGCCCGGGGCCAGGGTGGTCTTGACCCACGGCTTGCGGGTCAGGCCCTTCTCGACCGCCTTCTTGGCCACGAGCGCCGCGGCGACCATGACGTAGGGGTTCGAGGTGTTGGTGCAGGAGGTGATCGCGGCGACGGTGACGGCGCCGTGGTCGATCTCGAAGGAGGTGCCGTCGGCCAGGGTGACCTGGGTCGGGCGGGTCGGCACGCCGTCGGTGGCGGCCGGGGCGTCGGAGGCCGGGAAGGACTCCTTGCCCGCCTCGTCGTCGTCCTCGACGTAGTTGCGGACGTCCTGGGCGAACTGCTCGGCGGCGTTGGCGAGGACGATGCGGTCCTGCGGGCGCTTCGGGCCGGCGATGGAGGGGACGACCGTGGAGAGGTCGAGCTCCAGCTTCTCGGAGAAGTCCGGCTCGGCGGCCGGGTCCAGCCACAGACCCTGCTCCTTGGCGTACGCCTCGACGAGCGCGACCTGCTGGGCGTCGCGGCCGGTCAGGCGCAGGTACTTCAGCGTCTCGTCGTCGATCGGGAAGATCGCGGCGGTGGAGCCGAACTCCGGCGACATGTTGCCGATGGTGGCGCGGTTCGCGAGGGAGGTGGCGGCGACGCCCTCACCGTAGAACTCGACGAACTTGCCGACGACACCGTGCTTGCGCAGCATCTCGGTGATGGTGAGCACCAGGTCGGTGGCGGTGGTGCCGGTGGGCAGCTCGCCGGTCAGCTTGAAGCCGACGACGCGCGGGATCAGCATGGAGACCGGCTGGCCGAGCATCGCGGCCTCGGCCTCGATGCCGCCGACGCCCCAGCCCAGCACGCCCAGGCCGTTGACCATGGTGGTGTGCGAGTCGGTGCCGACGAGGGTGTCGGGGTACGCCTGGCCATTACGGACCATGACCGTGCGGGCCAGGTGCTCGATGTTGACCTGGTGGACGATGCCGGTGCCCGGGGGGACGACCTTGAAGTCGTCGAAGGCGGTCTGGCCCCAGCGCAGGAACTGGTAGCGCTCCTTGTTGCGGCCGTACTCCAGCTCCACGTTCTGGGCGAACGCGTCGGCCGTGCCGAACTTGTCGGCGATGACCGAGTGGTCGATGACCATCTCGGCGGGCGAGAGCGGGTTGATCTTCGCCGGGTCGCCGCCGAGGGCCTTCACGGCCTCACGCATGGTGGCGAGGTCCACGACGCAGGGGACGCCGGTGAAGTCCTGCATGATCACGCGGGCCGGCGTGAACTGGATCTCCTCGCTGGGCTGGGCCTGCGAGTCCCAGTTACCGAGCGACCGGATGTGGTCGGCGGTGATGTTCGCGCCGTCCTCGGTACGGAGCAGGTTCTCCAGCAGGACCTTCAGGCTGTAGGGAAGGCGGGCGGAGCCCTCGACCTTGTCCAGCTTGAAGATCTCGTACGACTCGTCGCCCACCTGCAGCGTGCTGCGGGCGTCGAAGCTGTTCGCCGACACGACAGTCTCCTTCATGCATGAATTCGCGCGTATTACCGCAATCCTGCCGCCACGCCCCTTGGCCAATCCGCTAAGGTAGGGCTAAGTTAGGTAACCCTTACCAGCGGGGGCGGCTGCGGTACGCCTTCGGCAGATATCTCGATGTCGAGATAACTCTAGTACATGTCCGGGGGGAGGGACGAGGCGCGCACCCGCAGTCCCGCCGGGACCGTCAGCTGACCAGGCGATTCCGCATGCCCGGATTCGATCAGGTTGACCAGGACAGACACCGCCGAAGCGGCGATCCGCTCCGGATTCAGGGTGACGGTGGTCACGGCGGGTTCGGTCTCGGCGTACGCGGGATCCTCGCTCGCGCAGACCAGCAGCAGCCCGTCGTGCCCCGGGCTGCCGGGTGCGCCGGGTATGCCAGGCACTCCGGGAACTCCAGGTACGCCGGGTGTACGAAGACCGTGGCGTGCGGCGGCGGCCAGCACCTGCCGGCCCCCCGGGTCGTACACGCAGTAGACGGCGTCGGGGCGGTCCGGCCCGGTGAAGGCGGAGTCGAAGGCGTGCCCCGCCGCGTCGTCCGGGTCGAAGGGGACCAGGAGGGGAGCCAGGCCGCGCTCCGCGCACCACTGTTCGTAGGCCGAGGTGACGGCCCCGGTGTAGAACTCCCGGCCGTAGCCCGAATGCAGTGCGATCCGCCGGGCCCCGGACGCCGCGAGGTGGTCGAGCACCTCCCGGGTGGTGGCGGTGTGGTCGTTGTCCACCCACACGTCCCCCGGCCAGGGGTCGGGCGGCCGCCCGTCGAAGACCACCGGCAGACCCCGCGCCCGCAGGGCCCGCAGCACCGGGTCGTCGGCCGGGCTGTCGAGCAGCAGCATCCCGTCCACGGCGAGGGTGTGCCACAGCGGCTCGGCGCCCCGGTCGGCGGGCAGGGTGGTCAGGGCGTACCCGTGCGCGTGCGCGGCCGAGGTCGCGGCGGTGAGCCAGCGGGAGAAGTAGGCGATCCGCACGAAGTCCCAGGCGTCCCCCGCGTACGTGGTCACCGCGACACCGAGGCTGCGGGTGCGCGGGCCGCGGCGGGCTCCGTAGCCGAGCGCGCCCGCCACCTCGCGGACCCGTCGCCGGGTGGACGCGCCGAGGCGGCCGGTGCCGTTGAGCGCGTGCGAGACGGTCGCGGTGGAGACCTCGGCGGCGCGCGCGACGTCGGCGAGGGTCGGTCCCGGCGCGGGTGGGTGCTCTGGCACGCGGCCATCGTACGGATTTCGTCGCCGGAGGCGGCTTCTGGTTAAGCGGTTAATCAAAGAGTGTCCTGGCCACACCAACGTTTGGAGTGGGCATGACGTCTTCTTCGCACCTTTCCCGCCGGGGACTCCTCGCCGCCGCGGGGATCACCGGGGCCGCTGGCCTGCTGGGGGCCGTTCCGGCCGCGGCCTCCCCGGCGCCCTCGGCCCCTTCCTCCGGCGGGCGCGGTTCGGCGGCCCTGGTGGTCCGCAACGCCGCGGTGTTCACCGGGACCGGCGGCCGGGCTCCCGTCGAGGCCGTCGCGGTCGGCCGGGACGGCAAGATCCTGGCCACCGGGACGAACGCGGCGCTGCGCCGGTACGTGGGCCGGGACACCGAGGTCGTCGACGCCCGGGGCAACACGGTCATGAGCGGCATCCACGACGGCCACGTCCACCCGCTCGGCGCGGGCGAACGCTCTCTGTCCCCCTCGCTGGAGGGCGCGGAGACCACCCTGGCCGAGCTCCAGGAGATCCTGACCGGCTTCCTCGCCGAGACGGGCGGCGCGGGCGCGGAGCCCGACGGCTGGCTGGTGGCCGAGGACTGGAACCCGGTCGGGCTGCTCCCCGTGGGCACCAACCCCCACCACACGATGCTGGACGCGCTCCCGACCCGGCGGCCGATCGCCCTCGTCGGCGGCGACGGGCACAACCTGTGGGCCAACCAGCGGGCCCTGGACATCGCCGGGATCACGGCGGCCACGCCCGACCCGGTCGGCGGCAAGGTGGTGAAGGGCGCGGACGGGCGGCCGACGGGCGTACTCAAGGACGACGCCCAGGGCCTGGTCCGGCGGCACATACCGGAGCCCGCCCGGGCCGACCTGGTCGCGGCCTGCGCCAAGGTGCTGGAGCTGGCGGCCGCGTCCGGGGTCACGACGATGATGGACGCGCTGGTGGGACGGCACGAACTGGAGCTGTACCAGGCGCTGTCGGCGGCGGGGAAGCTGCCGCAGCGGATCGTCCCGGCGATCCGGCTGGAGGCGGAGCAGACCAAGGACCCGGCGGGGTCGCTGGCGTACGCGCGGGGCCTGCGGCGGGAGTTCGCGGGCGTACGGGGGCTGCGGTTCGGGATGGTCAAGGTGTTCCTGGACGGGGTCATCGAATACCCGGCGCAGACCGCCGCGCTGCTGAGGCCCTACCTCGACGGGCAGGGCCGGCCGACCGGCAACCGGGGCGAGCTGTACACCTCGGCGGCGGACTACGGCCGGCTCAGCGCCGCCTTCAACCAGGCGGGCTGGCAGATGCACGCGCACGGACTCGGCGACCGTGCGGTACGCACCGCTCTGGACGGATACGCGTACGCCAAGCGGGTGACGGGCCTGCGGGACGCCCGCAACGCCGTGGCGCACCTGCAGCTCGTGGACCCGGCGGACCTGCGGCGTTTCGCGCAGCTGGGGGTCACGGCGTGCATGCAGCTCCAGTGGGCGGCGAAGGACACCTGGACGATGGAGGCGCTCCTTCCCTACATCGGACCCGAGCGGCACCGGTGGATGTACCCGGCGCGGAGCCTGGAGAAGGCGGGGGCGCGGCTGTCGGGCGGCTCCGACTGGCCGGTGGACGCCCTCCAGGTGTGGAACCAGCTGCGGACGGCGATCGACCGCCAGGGCGCTTTCGGGGCGGGCCCGCTGTACCGCGAACTGGAGGGGCTCGGCCGGGACGCGGTCCTGCGGATGCACACGTCGGGAACGGCCTGGCAGCTGCGCCAGGAGGGGCTGACGGGCACGGTGGAGCCGGGCAGGGCGGCGGACCTGGTGGTGCTGGACCGGGACGTGACGCGCTGCCCGGTGGCCGACATCAGCGGAACGGGGGTACGGATGACCCTGGTCGGCGGCCGTGTGGTGCACGACGCGGATTCGGCGTCGGGCAGGGCGGCCTCGGCGCGGGTGGCGGGCGCCGCCTCGGGCCCGCCCCCGGCCTCGTACACGGCGGTGCACGCCGGGGGGCGGCACCACGCCTGCAAGCACTGAGCGGGGCGCCGCGGCCGGGCGCGGCCGTGGGGCGCCGCCGTGGGGCTCAGCGGCCGGGCGCCGCCGGCGGGGCGCCGCGGCCGGGCTCAGCCCGCCGCGAGGCCGTGGCGGGCGGCCCAGGAGTTGACGGCGGCGGCGATCTCCTCGGGCCGGTCCTCTGGGCAGAGGTGGGCGGCCGGGCCGCAGTACTCGGTCTCCAGCGCCGAGACGTTCTCCTCGCACCAGGCGACCGTCTCGGGGCCGGCCATCAGGGCCGGCGAGCCGTCGAAGGTGAGCAGCAGCTTGGGCACGTCCGGGCTGTCGGACAGCCAGGCGTCGTACTGCTCGACGACGGCGTGCACATCGGCCGGATCGCCGTCGATCGGCAGCGAGCGGGCCCACCGCAGCATGGGCAGCCGGCTCTCGCGGGTCGGGTAGGGGGCGGCGTAGACGGCGTGGTCCGCCTCGCCCATCGGGTTCAGCACCGTCTGCCGGATGCTGTCCTCGATGAAGATGTTCCGGTCCAGGACCATCTCCTCCCCCACGCCCGGGGTGCGGATCGCCTCGAACCGGGCCCGCGCCGCGGGCGGGTACTGCGCCCAGCTCAGCGGCCGCACGATCGTCTCCATGAAGGCGATGCCGCGGACCCGCCCGGGGTGGCGGGCGGCCCGGTCGAAGGCGAGCGCCCCGCCCCAGTCCTGGCCGACCAGCACCACCTCGTCGAGCCCGAGGGCGTCGAACCACGCGTCCAGGTAGCGGGCGTGGTCCTCGAAGCGGTACTCCCCGCCCGGCTTTCCGGAGCGGCCCATCCCGATGAGGTCCGGGGCCAGGACGCGGACGCCGCCCTCGATCCGGGGCAGGACGCCCCGCCAGAGGTGGGAGGAGGTCGGGTTGCCGTGCAGGAACACGAAGGGGACACCGCCCGACCGGGCGCCGGCGTCACCGTGGTCCTCGTAGTACATCGTCGAGTCGAGTACGTCGATCGTGGGCATGGGAGGCCCCTTCCGGAAGTCGTTGGCCTGACTAACGTTGGCGACACGAACGAAATTATATCGTTAGTGCGACTAACGCAATGGGTAACATCGCCCCATGACCACGGAAGAGAACGGACCCCTCGTCCCCGCACGACTGCGCGAACTGCCCAGCCGGCTGCTGGGGCAGGCCTCCACCCACGCGCAGCGGCTCGTGACCGAGGGCCTGAGCGGGGCGGATGCCCGCACATGGCACTACGCGGCCCTGGTCGCCCTGGAGGAGTCCGGCCCGGCGAGCCAGGCCACCCTCAGTGCCCGCACCGGCATCCACCGCAGCGACCTGGTCGCCGTCATCAACGAACTCGCCGCACGCGGACTGGTGGAGCGGACCCCGGACCCCGAGGACCGCAGGCGCAACGTCATCACCCTCACACCGCCCGGCCGGCGGCAACTGCACAAACTGGAACAGATCCTCACCGCGGCCCAGGAGGAACTGCTGGCCCCGCTGTCCACCCGGGAACGGGAGCAGCTCACCCGCCTGCTGGGCCGCATCGTCGACCATCACGCGTACGGAGACCCCGTCATGGGATCTGATGGCCGGTAACTTCCACTCAATTCACCCATTTGCCGCACCCGGCGCAGGGGTCATCTCATATCTGAGATACCGTGCCCCCATGGCAGACGACTACCTCGTACGCATCGGCAAGCTCATCCGTGACGCCCGGCAGCACCGGGGCTGGACACAGAGTCAGCTCGCCGATGCCCTCGGCACCAGCCAGAGTGCAGTGAACCGGATCGAGCGCGGCAACCAGAACATCAGCCTTGAGATGATCGCCCGAATCGGCGAAGCGCTCGACAGCGAGATCGTCTCCCTGGGCTACGCCGGCCCGATGCACCTGCGCGTGGTGGGCGGCCGCCGTCTGTCCGGCGCCATCGACGTCAAGACGAGCAAGAACGCGTGCGTCGCCCTGCTCTGCGCCTCGCTGCTCAACAAGGGCCGTACGGTGCTGAGGCGGGTGGCCCGCATCGAGGAGGTCTACCGCCTCCTGGAGGTCCTCAACTCCATCGGCGTGCGCACCCGCTGGATCAACGACGGCGTGGACCTGGAGCTGATCCCGCCGGCCCGCCTCGACATGGAGGCCATGGACGCGGACGCGGCCCGCCGGACCCGGAGCATCATCATGTTCCTGGGCCCGCTGCTGCACCGGATGGAAACGTTCCGCCTGCCCTACGCGGGCGGCTGCGACCTCGGCACCCGCACCATCGAGCCGCACATGATCGCCCTGCGCCGCTTCGGCCTGGACATCACCGCGACCGAGGGCATCTACCACGCGAAGGTCGTACCCGGGATCTCCCCGGACCGCCCCATCGTGCTGACCGAGCGCGGGGACACCGTCACCGAGAACGCGCTGCTGGCCGCTGCCCGCTACGACGGCGTGACCGTCATCCGCAACGCCTCCTCCAACTACATGGTCCAGGACCTGTGCTTCTTCCTGGAGGCCCTGGGCGTCCGGGTCGACGGCGTCGGCACCACCACGCTCACCGTGCACGGCGTCCCGAGCATCGACGTGGACGTGGACTACTCCCCCTCCGAGGACCCGGTCGAGGCGATGAGCCTGCTCGCCGCCGCGGTCGTCACGGAGTCGGAACTCACCATCCGCCGGGTGCCGATCGAGTTCATGGAGATCGAGCTCGCGGTCCTGGAGGAGATGGGCCTGGACCACGACCGCTCGGCGGAGTACACCGCCGACAACGGCCGCACCCGCCTGGTCGACCTCACGGTCCGCCCCTCGAAGCTCGAAGCCCCGATCGACAAGATCCACCCCATGCCGTTCCCCGGGCTGAACATCGACAACGTCCCCTTCTTCGCGGCCATCGCCGCCGTGGCGCAGGGCCAGACCCTGATCCACGACTGGGTGTACGACAACCGGGCCATCTACCTGACGGACCTGAACCGCCTCGGCGGCCGCCTCCAGCTCCTCGACCCCCACCGCGTCCTGGTCGAGGGCCCCACGCGCTGGCGCGCGGCGGAAATGATGTGCCCGCCGGCCCTGCGCCCGGCGGTGGTCGTCCTCCTGGCGATGATGGCGGCCGAGGGCACCTCGGTGCTGCGCAACGTCTACGTGATCAACCGCGGCTACGAGGAACTGGCCGAGCGCCTCAACTCGGTGGGCGCCCAGATCGAGATCTTCCGCGACATCTAGGGAGTCGGGCATATGGGGACCCTCGGGGCATAGCTTCAAGCCCTGAAAACTGGCCCTTGACCTGCGGAAATACCGTTCGACACCTCTCGACGTCTTCCAGCGTTTTCCATCACCTTGTGCAAGAAATGTGCAACGGAAGGGCGATTGGCTGACGCTTCATCAGCCTCTGAGTACCGACCTGAGGCCCTGTCATCCTTCACGGAGGGTGATGGGGCCTCAGTCGTTTCATGGGTATTTGCCCATGAAAGTCCAGGCCAGAGCTGTGGCCTGGGATCTGACAGGGTGTTTGACGGTCACTCGCCGTGTGTCTTACGTTCGCCTGCGTGGCCGCACGGGCGTCCCCCAGACGGGGTACCTGAGTTGCTGCACGATGCCCACACCTGCCTTCGGGTGGCTCGGCGTCACCAACAACTTCAAGGCCGCAGGGAACGCAAGAGACCCTGCCCATCCCCGTAGTGGCGGGGTTCGTGACCCCACAATCACGGGGTCGGGCAGGGCTGCGCCGGCGGAGACTTCGACCCGGCAAAAGACGTCTCCGAGGCGGTGTTCCGCGCTCGGGTGTCGGGTGAGAAGAAGGGTGCCGCGTTTAGCGGTTCGGGCGATGTGAACCCCTGGTGCGAGACGGGCCACGGTTACACGGAGAAGGCCGAGCGCGCCGCCTTTGAGGTCGCCTGCCGCCGAGTGGCCCGCGCGAAGTAACTGTAGACACGAAGCCCCCGCCCCGGCAGCAGCCCGGACTCGGCGGGGGTCTCTGCGTTCCGGGCACAGGCGACGGCCGGCCGCACCAACTAGAATCTGATCAGCAGGCTTTGATCAGTAATCATCCCAAATTCGTCTCCTGTCACCGGGTCCTGCGCCGAGATGCCAACGCCAGGAGACGAAGCTCGTGACCACGCCCAACGGGCCCACCGGGCCGCAGCAAAACCCCCACGGTGCCGTGACCAAAACCATGCCCACCACGTCGCCCGAAGGTGCGAAGTCGGCGGCTGAACAATTCGTCGCCTACATCGCGGCGGACGACCGCATCAAGTCGATGCTGGGCGGGTGGTGAAGCGTGCAGCGCCTCTTCCGCCGACGTCGCCGGACCGAGACCCCCGAGGCCCTCACCTTCGCCTACCGAGACGCTTGTGGTGTCTGGACCATCGCGGCCCGCTGCCCCTGGTGTAACCGGCAGCACCTGCATCCCGCCGGGACCGGAGACGAGCCGGAGTACGGGCTGCGACGTCCTCGCTGCCGGACGGGCGCCGTCTATTGGGCGATGCCAGCCTGACTTCTCGCTGTGTGGGATCCATTGGCCAAAGGCCGCCCCTCACCGTGTCCCGGCGGTACCTTCGCGTCAGAAGCGGTCGCAGATCGGGGTGGTGGGTGTGAGCGGGTACGTCGAGGAGCAAGAGCGGATCGGGCAGCGAGTCCGGCGACAGAGGCTCTCTGTGGGGATGACTCAAGCCGATCTCGCCGCGGCACTGGGTCGGACGCAGGGCTGGGTGTCGAAGCTGGAGAAGGGCCGGATCGAGCTGGACCGGGCCGGGCTGATCAACGCGGTGGCCGCTGCCCTGCACTGCCACCCGAACACCCTGATCGAGCGTCCGTACACAGGCGGCGGCGCCGAGACCAAGTGGCAGGTCTCCGCAGCCTCCATCCTGCGGGAGTTGCGCCGCTACGACCTGGCCCCCGTCTTCGACGGCACCCCGCGCCCGTCCGAAGTGCTGTGGCACGACATGAAGCGCCTGCTCCGCCTGCGCGATGCGGCGTCGAACGGCGCCGTGCTGAGCGAGCTGCCGGACATGCTGAGGGAGGCCCGCGCCCTCGCCGAGGTCTCCACCGGCCACGAGCGTGAAGAGGCGTTCGCGATCTACGCGGTGGCGTGCAAGTTCGCCCACACCGCCGCCCACGCCCTCGGACATCCCGAACTCGTGGCCATGGCGTGCGAGCGGGCCACGTGGTCGGCGCAGCTCTCCGGCGACCCGGTGATGCCCGCGATGGCGCTGTGGATGCGGATGTGGGATACATGGGCCTCCGCCGACTGGGACGATGCCCTCGCCCTCGGGGACAAGGCCCTCGCCGGCATCGAGACGGAATATGAAGCCGGTGACCCGCTCGCACTGCGGATGTGGGGCGCCCTCCACCTGCGGGCCGCGATCTCGTGCGCGCGGAGCGGAAACGCGGCGGCGTCGGACGAGCGGCTGGCACTGGCCCGTACAGCGGGTGAGCGGGTCAACGCCTATGTCGGTCCAGAGATCCATGACCGGCACTCCGTCACCTTCTCCCTCGGCAACGTCATCATCCACAGCGTCAGCGCCGCCCTGGAGATGAGCGACCAGACGAAGGCTCTCCGGCTCAACCGGGAGGCGGACCCGGCGCACATCGCGGTACTGCCGAACTCCCGGCTCGGTCACCACCACATGGACCTCGCCCGCGCGTGGCTGTGGGACGGCAATCGCGACCAGGCCCTGACCGAGCTGGAGACCGCCGAACGCATCGCCCCGCAACTGGTCCGCAATCACCCCGTCGCTCGGGCGACTCTGCGGAAGATCGTCTACGCCGAGAGGGTCGCCACCCGCCAGCGTCTGCGGGGCATGACCGGACGTTTTTCGCTGGCCTGATCTGCGGGTATTCCACGGAATCATATTCGTATGTAGCGGGGCGCATACGTTCCGCTACATGACCTCGACGCGTCGCACTGACCATGACCGCGTACGACAGCAGGCGGACGACTGTGACCCCCGCTGGCCCCTGCGCGGTGACCTCGCCTACGACACCGCCACCTCCCGTACGGGCGTGGTCATAGAAGTCCCCGAGGACACGGGGATCACCTTCTACCGACTCACGCCCGAAGGCGGCGGCGAGGAGGGGTGGAACGCCTCCGTCGACACGCTGATGCCCCCCGAGGACGTCCCCAGCGGCGCAGCCGGACAGCAGCCCGAGTACGCGCCCTGGGCCGACAGCCCGGACCCGAGTCCGTCCCTCCAGGCCCGCGCCGAGCGGGGTATGGCGCGCTTCCTCGGGTCGGCTGGCGAGTGTGAGCTGCGGTGAGCCGGAAGAGCCTCCCCGCATGGCTGCACGAAGGTGCCCGAGTCCTCGACGCGAACGACCGGGAAGCGATCGTCCAGTTCATCGGCGAGTGGGAAGACCCCGCCACCCGCCGGAAGATCGCCGAAGCCGTGTTCCTCCGCCCCGAAGGCGGGGGCCGGGAATGGGTCGTCGCCGACCACCAGGCGCTGCGCGAGGCGGATACCCGATGACCGACCGGAGCCGGAGCCACTTACCTGAGCCCGGCTGGGGCATGATCGGCGCTCTCCTCACCATTGGCCTCGCTGGTCCCGCCGTCGTCCTCAGCGGTCACGTCCTCGACCTGGCCCAGCCGGTGAGCTCACCTCCTCCGGCCACAGCCCCGGACGTCGAACCGCCCGCGTAGGCGGCCCCAGACTCCCCGCCCGACACCTCGTTCAGCGTCACCGCCCCGGGTGGGGCACCACTCGAACCCGATCGAGAGGAGAACGATGCCCAGCGCCGGCTGCTCGGGCTGCACCTCGACAACTGGGACAAACTCAAGTACGCAGACAAGCACACCGGCCGGCGCAGGCTGTGTCTGAATCTCGGACCCGGCAGCAGGTACATCATCCTGGGCCTGGTCGACGCCCAGACGGTTTGCCGGGCCGTCCACCCGGAGGACTAAGCCCACCGCTTCCCCCACACCAACGACTACCGCACCTACGCGGCGAGCGGCCGACCCATCCGCATCGTCCGAATGCTCCTCACGCCCGGGGAGGGCTACATGGCCCCCACCGAGTACCTGCTGCACGACGGTTCCACGGAGGGCCAAGACCAGCCCTCAGCTGCTGCGTTCTGGCTCGGGCGATGGGCCTGCGGCACACTGCCCTCACTCGTCTGAACCCCTCACCCCTTGAGGAGCTTCATGCCTGACTTACCCTCCGTCCCCTCCGACTCCTGGGACAAGTTCGGTCTGCGGCCGGCGTCCAAGGAGCCCTGGCAGCGCTTCGCCTGGACGCAGTACTCCGAGCACGGCCCGGGGCTGGAACTCCTCCACACTGGGCCCGGCAAGCGTGTGCTGGAGCTGGGCTTCGGCAAGGGCGACAATCTCGCCCAGGTGGCCCGTACGGGAGCCGTGGCGGTCGGCGTGGACATCTCCGCCGTGCAGGTCGAAGCGGCCCGGGAGCGCTTCGGTGACCAGATCGAGGTCCGGCACGCCAAGGCAGAGGAGTACCTCGCCGAGTGTGCGGGGGAGTTCGATTCCGTGTACTCCGTATTCGGCGCGGTGTGGTTCACGGACCCGGCCGTGCTGCTCCCGCTGATCCGCCGAGCGCTCAAGCCGGGCGGCCGGTTCGCCTTCTCCCACCTGCCGCCGTCGGGAGAGTGCCCCGGCCCGCACGAATACGACATGTACGGGCCCGACAACGAGGAACTGCTGCCGATCACTCGCTGGTGCTACCGGCCGTACATGTGGGAGAAGAAGCTGCTGGACGCCGGATTTACCGCGGCGAGCGGGCGCCGGCTACCGTGCCCGCCCGACAAGGAGACGATCGGAACGATGATCGTGGAGGCCACGGCATGAGCCCGGGCGCACAGCTCTCCTCACGGGACCTCGCCGCCGAGCTCCACCGGCGTGCCACGACTGATCAGGCAGCACGTCAGCAGCTTCTCAACAGCGGTGAGGCCGGAGACCTCCTACGAATCGACGCCGAAAACACCGTGTGGCTCAAGGCGGTCATCGCAGAGCACGGCTGGCCCGGCATTGCACTGGTCGGCGAGCGGGGCGCCGATGATGCGTGGCTCCTCGTCCAGCACGCCGACCGCGACCCCGCCTTCCAGCGCGAAGCCCTCGAACTCCTGGAGGCCGCCGTCAGCTCCGGCGACGCACCATCCCGACACCTCGCCTACCTCACCGACCGTGTCCTGGTCGCCCAGGGCCAGCCCCAGCTCTACGGCACCCAGTACACAGGCGACCGCGAGACCCTGCGCCGCCAGCCGGTCACCAATCCCGAACGGCTCGACGAACGCCGCGCCGCCATGGGGTTGGACACGGCCGCCGAAAGCGACCACCGGATGCGAGCGCTCTGACCACCACGCCTTGATCCGCACCACCGCGCCCCGCCTCCCGCAGCACCGGAGAGCGGGGCGCAGTGCTGTGGTGGCGCGGAGCTAGGAGCCGCCCAGCCCGGCCAGCAGTACCGCAATGAGAAACGCGATGATGACCACGGCGACGATGATCCCCACACAGCCCCGCTCAGCTTCGTCCAACGGCGCCCCTTTGGGCTTCGCCGCGAGCGCGTAGCCCACCCACAGCCCGCAGCGCCTGCACATGAGATCCACCGAGGAGCCCCAGTACTGGATCTTTTGCCCGCAGCGAGGGCAGTTGACGATCTGCGGCTGCTGGTAGGCCATCGGTCCTCCGCTCTCAGGCGGCCAGCGAGGGACGGACCCCGCTGTCCCTGTCTCTGATCATGCGGATACTGACCAGCCTGGGCGTGGACGACATCGAGCTGACCGGAAAAGTCCCTGGCACCGCGTTCGCATCGTCTGAGTGATCTATTGGCGTAACGAGGAAGCCCCCGCCAACGGAGTGATCCGGACCAGGCGGGGGCTTCGTCGTGTCCGGGCCTCCGAAGACGGAAGCAGTGTCACCAGGAGTCCCAGTGGGCCTGGTAGCGGGTGCGGTAGGGCTCGATGACCGTCTTGGGGTCGAACAGCGCCTTCCGTGCCGCGACGCGGAGCCCGGCCCTGGCGGTGCGCTCCTCCAGGTTGGCCGCCTCGGACAGGGAGCCGGTGAAGGCGCAGCAGTACCGCCAGATGTCGAACGCGCGGCGGACCTCCTGCGGCCGAGGCCGCCGGCCTTCCTTCTCGGCGGCGCGGAGTTCGGCGGCGGAGTACCGCAGGGTGCGGATGTCGACCCGACGCCAGGGGCCGGTGTGCCGGATCCGGTGCCAGGGCAGCCGGTCGTACTCCTCGCGGCGCTGACGGCTGTACGGGGTGCGTTTGTCGGGGGTGTGGTGGGCGGTGCGGGACATGAAAGCCTCCAGCGGCGCCCCAGGGCCTTCCTGGGGTACCTACCGGAAGCCGGACGGGTACGCGTTGTGCAGGTTCACGCGGCGAGACTAGACCGCCGCGTTTCCGGATCTCAAAGGGATTCAGGCCCTCGCGCCGGACGCGTCCGCCCCCGTCCCGGCACCGAGCCGGCAAGCGGGGGCCTTCGTCGTTTGCGGCCCCGCCAACAGGCTTGACCAAAGGGCTCCTTGGCGCAGCCAGACATTGAGCAGACTCAGACATCAGCAGTCCATCTGGAGATGCGTGACAGCTACGGGGTGGCCAGCGAGGCCGACACCTTCGCGGCCTTCCTGCGCGGGGAGTGGAGCGAGGAAGCCCAGCGGGCAGAGCGCTCCAACTGGCTGAACATGGTCTCGGCCGCGACCGCCCGGGGCGTCGTCATGCGCCGCGCCCGCATCGTTTCCGAGCCGGTGAGCGACTACATCCGCTACGAGCACGCCGGCACCCAGATGAACATCGACGCGGGGGAACAGGTCCGCTGGCTCCCCCGCCGCCACGCCTTCGACATCGCGTTGCCGGGCACGGACTTCTGGCTGTTCGACGGCCGCCTGGTCCAGCTGGACAACTCGGTACCGGCGACTGGCACCCTGATGAGCCGAAGGTGCGGAGCGAGGACCCGGCCGTGGTGAAGCTGTGCGCGTCAGCCTTCGAGACGGTGTGGGAGCCCGCCGTGAAGGCCGCCGCCTGCGCAAGCCCGGCGAGAAGAAGGCCATCGCCCTCGGCACCGGCCCGCAGCGTGCCGCCCACCTCGACCCACAGGCCCCGCATCTGATCCTGGAGTGGGACGGCTTCGCCTGGCGGGCGTTGACGACGGTGGAGGACTACGCGGCGGCCTGCCGGGCTCTCAGCCCCCCACCCGAAGCCGCACCCGCCGACCAGCCCGAGACGACCGGGCCCATTACCGGACGCAACCCGTTGGCTCCGGGCACCGGACGCCACCGCAAGCCCCGGCCCTGAACCCGGCGGGGCGTCTCCCGTCCGCCCGGGCCGTCCGTGGGACGTCGTCGGTGCCTCCGCCCACACCGCCGACCGGCGTGTCTCTAGCGCGGGGCCGGAACCCAGGTCGTGGGGTCTGACGCCGTCTGCTCGCCCGTTGCCAGATTCTTCACCTCGTGCGCCGCCCCCTCCTCGAAAGGCGGGAACCAGACGAACGGGATGCCCTTCCGGGATGCGTAGCGGACCTGCTTGGCCACCTTGTCGGCCTGGTGGTAGAGCTCGACGTTCATCCCCCGCCCGCGGAGGCGCGCGGCCGTGGTTTCGGCTTCGTTCCGGCGATCGGCCCGCGGGATGACCACGAGAACGTCGCTCGGGCATTTCGCGCGGGTCTCCAGGAGCCCCTCCGCCAGGAGCTTGGCGAAGATGCGCGTCAGTCCGATCGACATTCCCACGCCCGGAAGGCTGCGCCGGATGAAGGATCCGGTCAGGTTCTCGTAGCGGCCGCCGGAGCAAATACTGCCGTAGTCCGGCCAGTCGACGAACTTTCCTTCGTAGACCGTTCCCGTGTAATAGTCGAGCCCGCGAGCGATCGACAGGTCGGCGACGACGCTTCCGGCCGGCAGGTTGCCGAGGGAATCCAGTACGTAGCTCAGCTCGCCGAGGCCTTCGGTGAGCAGATCGGACGTCACGCCCAGGCCCTTGATGCCGTCCACGACGGCCGGGCCGGTGCCGCGCATCCGAGCGAGCGCGAGGCAGGAATCGACGGTCCGTGCGGACAGGCCGACTTCGCCGGAGAGGATCTTCGCAACGCCCTCAGGACCGACCTTGTCCAGCTTGTCGACAGCACGGATCACGGCCAATGGATCACTGATGCCGAGCCCCTCGTAGAAGCCCTGAAGGACCTTCCGGTTGTTGATGTTGATCGTCCAGGCGGGCAGATCCAGGCTGGTCATGACCTCGTGGATCAAGCGCGGCAGCTCGGCATCGAAGTACAGCGGCAGCTGGTCGACATTGATCACGTCGATGTCACACTGAGTGAATTCACGGAATCGCCCGTCCTGAGCCCGCTCGCCGCGCCATACTCGCTGCATCTGATAGCGCTTGAACGGGAACACGAGCTCGTTGAAGTGCTGGGCCGTGTAGCGCGCGAACGGCACGGTCAGATCGAAGTGAAGGCCGATCCGGGAGTCACTGGCGTCATCAGCGTCTTCCTGCAGTCTCCGTAGCGCATACACCTCGTTGGAGGTTTCGCCCTTGGCGGTGAGTACGGAAAGGGGCTCCACCGAGGGCGTCTCGATCGAGCAGAATCCGTATCTCTCGAAACCCGACCGAATGAGATCGAGCCACTTCTGCTCCACCAAACGGATTTCAGGCAGCCATTCGGGAAATCCGCTGACAGGAACAGGGCGGACCAGTTGGGGGTCGGTCATCGGCGGCACTCTCTCTTCGCTCCGTGGCGTTCGACAGTCGAGTTGCGCAGGCGGGAACGCATCCGCGGCCTCGTGCGAACGCCGGTGAACCAGCGTCTTACAGAGACCTGCGCGCCATCAACCGAGTTGAAGCGACGCGACGGAAGCCGACGCACCGAACCGCTCGCGCCTCCATCTCACCCCTCGTCAACGCTAGTAGCGAATTCAACCTTCTGGGTATCTTGAACGCCGCTCAACGAGCGCTTACGACCCAGGAGTTCCCGATGACCATGCCGCCCCGCAGCACGTCGATGACGCTGAAGAAGCGCTACAGAGGCGCCCTCACCGTCTTGGCCGCCGTTCTTTCGCTCGCCGCCTGCGACCCGGCCACGCCGGCCACCACCCCGAGCACCAGCGCCGCCGTCACCGTCAGTGCGAGCCCCAGCCCCTCCGTGGTGCCGGCCGACCCGAGTGCGAGCGCCAGTGCCACCCCGACCGCCGACCCCACCACGGCGGCACCGACTCCTCAGGCCCCGGTCGCCGAGGCCACCACCCAGGCGCCGGCACCCACCAAGGCCGCCCCCGCCCCGCCGGCTCCCACCCGTACCCGCACCCAGGCACCCGCGCCGGAGCCCACCAAGGCGAGCACCGACTGCTATCCCCGCTCCAACGCCGGCAACTGCTACAAGGCCGGTCAGATATGCCGGAAGGCCGATGTCGGTACGTCCGGCCGGGACGCCAACGGGCGCACGATCCACTGCCGTGACGACGACAGCGTGGGCCAGCGCTGGGGCTACTGACCGCCCACGGTCCGATCGGCCGTCGCGGGGCCCGCCCCCCAGGGCCCTACGCCGCCTGCGGGGTGAGGGGTGGAGGGCATCCGGCCACTCGTCGGCCTGGTGGGACGCCGTCCTCGCCAGGTGCGCGCGGGCGCGGCAGAATCGGCCTTCCGTAGGACGAAGGGGCGGCCATGACAGTGGGAACGAACTCCGGAGCGGACACGGGGAGGGCGGTGCCCGGGCTTGCCGGGGTGCCGTTGCTCGGGTCGCTCCTCGACCTGAAGTCCGACTCCCTCGGTACCTATCTGCGGGCCCAGCACCAGCACGGTGACCTGGTACGCATCACGGCCGGTCCGCCCGGGATGCGTGCCGAGTTGTACTGCGTCTTCTCCCCCGCGGGCGCCCAGCAGGTGCTCGCCTCCGACGCGGCCCGCTTCCGCAAGGACAACCACTTCTACCAGGAGGTCCGGGAGTCCTTCGGCAACGGGCTGCTGACCAGTCAGGACGAGGACTACCTGCGCCAGCGCCGGCTCGTGCAGCCGCTGTTCACCCGGCGCCGGGTGGACGGCTACGCCGAGGTGATCGCCGCCGAGACCGCATCGGTGATCGCCGCCTGGGGCGAGGCCCCGGGCGGCATCGTGGACGTCTCCGACGAGATGACGCACCTCGCCCTGCGCGCCGTCGCCCGCATCCTCTTCGGCACCGACGTCGAGGCCACCGCCGATGTCGTGACCGAATGCTTCCCGGTCATCACCGACTACGTGCTGCGCCGCGGCTACTCGCCCGCCAACGTCCCGCGCGAATGGCCCACCCCCGGCAACCGGCGCGCGGCCGCCGCGATGGACGAGCTCTACGGGGTGTGCGACAGGATCATCGCGGAGCGCCGGCGCGCCGGGGCCGGGGCCGGGGCCGAAGCCGGGACCGGAACTCCCGGCGAGGACCTGCTGACGCTGCTCGCCGCCGCCCGGAGCTCGGACGACGGGGAGTTCGACGCCGCCGAGCTGCGCGACCAGGTGCTGATCTTCCTCCTCGCCGGGCACGAGACGACCGCCACCTCCCTCTGCTTCGCCCTGCACCTGCTGGCCCGCCACCCCGACGAGCAGTCCCGGGCCCGCGAGGAGGTCTCCCGCGTGCTGGGCGGCCGTACGCCCGGAGCCGCCGACCTGGACCGGCTTCCGTACCTCACCCAGGTCCTCAAGGAGGCCATGCGGCTCTATCCGGCCGCGCCGGTCATCGGGCGCAAGGCCGTCGCCGCCACCCGGATCGGGGAGCACACCGTCCCCGCGGGCGCGGACGTGATCCTGGCGCCCTGGGTGACGCACCGCCACCCCGCCTACTGGCCGGACCCGGACCGCTTCGACCCCGAGCGCTTCACGCCCGAGGCGGAGGCGGGGCGGCCGCGCTACGCCTGGTTCCCCTTCGGCGGCGGTCCGCGCGCCTGCATCGGGCAGCATTTCTCGATGCTGGAGTCGGTGATGGCGCTGGCGATGATCCTGCGGGCCTACGAGTTCGAGGCCGTGGACACCGAGATCCCGGTCGGCGCCGGGATCACCCTGCGGACGAACGGCCCGGCGCGCTGCCGGATCCGTCGCCTGGACGGGTGACGGCCGTCCGGACGCGGCCCGGCTGCGCGCCGCGCTCCGGGCCGGATATTGAGATGCGGGCAGGTCAGGGCGGGTCGTAGGGTCGATGCCCGTGGAACCACTCACCGAGAAACAGATCCGCTCGTCCTTCGTGAACTGCACGAAGGGCGAGGCGGCGCGGCTGCGGCTGCCGCTCGACTTCGCCGAACTGCCCTGGAAGGACCTGGACTTCCTGGGGTGGGTGGACCCGGGAGCGCCCCTGCGGGCCCACCTCGTGCTGCCCCGGGAGGGCGGTGACGGTCCGCTGGGGATCTCGCTGCGCGTACCGGCCGTCGGCCGCACCAGCGTGGTGAAGTCCAGTCTGTGCCAGATCTGCCTGACCGGTCACGCCTCCTCCGGGGTCACCCTGCTGGCCGCGCCGCTGGCGGGCGCCCGCGGCCGCGAGGGCAACACGGTCGGCACGTACATCTGCGCGGACCTCGCCTGCCCCCTGTACGTACGCGGCAAGCGCCAGCCGAAGCTGCGCGCCGGGCGGTACGAGGAGTCCCTGACGCTGGACGAACGGCTCGCCCGTATGTCCGACAACCTGGACGCCTTCGCGGCCCGCGTCACCGCGGCGTAGCAGGGCCGAAGGCCCCGCGGACCTCAGGTCCGGTCGGCCGCCGGCTTGTGGTTGCCCTGCAGGCGTGCCAGGTCCGAGGGGCGGACCTGGATGACGAACAGCGCGATCAGCGCTCCGACCAGGGTGAACAGGGACGCCACGACGAAGGCCGCGCTGATGCCCGAGGTGAGGACCTGGTCTCCCCATGGTTTCGGGAGCTGCCCGGTGCGCTGGAAGAAGGCCTTCTGCACCGGGCCGGCCGTGCTGAGGAACTCCGGGATCTGCTGCTTGGCCTCGTTGCGGCTCGCCGTGCCGTAGACGGTCACCAGGATCGACAGGCCCAGCGAGCCGCCCACCTGCTGCATCGTGTTCAGCAGTCCGGAGGCCGCTCCCGACTCCCGGTCGGGGACGTTGGACAGGGCCATCAGCGTCAGCGAGACGAACTGCAGGCCCATGCCGAGGGCGAAGAGCAGCATCGGGCCCAGGATGCTGCCGAGGTACGTCGAGTTGACGTCGGTCTGTGTCAGCCAGGCGAGTCCGGCCGCCGAGGACAGCGCGCCGGTGACCATGAAGGGCTTGGGACCGAACTTCGGCAGCAGTTTCGCGGTGATCGCGGCGCCCACGGCGATCACCGCGCTGACCGGCAGGAAGGCGAGGCCGGCCTGGATCGGGCTGAAGCCCAGCACGATCTGCACGAAGAGGGTCAGGAAGAAGAACATGCCGAAGATCGCACAGGCGAGCATGAGCATGATGCCGTAGGTCCCGGCCCGGTTGCGGTCGGCGAACATGTGCAGCGGGGTGATCGGCTGCGGCGAGCGCCGTTCGTTGAGGATGAAGAGGGTCAGCAGGACCACGGCGGCGCCGAAGGAGCCGAGGGTGACCGGGTCGCGCCAGCCTTCCTGGGATGCCCTGATGAAGCCGTAGACGAGCGAGACCATGCCCAGGGTGGACAGCAGCGCGCCCGCGAAGTCGAAGTGTCCCGGGTGGCGTTCGGACTCGTGCAGGACCTTCGAGGCCAGCACGGCGATCACGATGGCGATGGGGACGTTGACGAAGAGCACCCAGCGCCAGTCGAGCCATTCGACGAGGATGCCGCCCGCGAGGAGTCCGATCGCGCCGCCGGCGGCCGAGACGCCGGCGAACACGCCGAACGCCCGGTTGCGGGCCGGGCCTTCGCGGAAGGTGGTGGTGATCAGCGCGAGGGAGGTCGGTGAGGCGATGGCGCCGCCGACGCCCTGGAGGGCGCGTGCGGCCATCAGCTGGCCCTCGTTCTGGGCGAGTCCGCCGAGCAGCGAGGCGAGCCCGAAGAGCAGGACGCCGAAGATGAAGACGCGTTTGCGGCCGAGGATGTCGCCGGTGCGTCCGCCGAGGAGCAGAAGTCCGCCGAAGGCGAGGGTGTAGGCGTTGACGACCCAGGAAAGGCTCTCGGTCGAGAAGCCGAGGGCGGTCTGGATGTGCGGCAGCGCGATGTTCACGATCGTGATGTCGAGAACCACCATGAGTTGGCAGGAGGCGATGACGAACAGGGCGAGTCCGCTGCCGCTTCCCCGGACCTTGCCTTCGGTCCCGCTGTTGCTCGGCGATGCGTTCGGATCCACCTTTTCGACGCTAAGCCCGCGCCTCTGGGGTCACCACTCGAACAGCCTAGCAATGGTGACATTTCACATGTCACACTACGATCATGGATGACTTCCTCAGGCTCTCCGCGAGCACGGCCCGCTTCACGTACGGCGCCCCGCGCGCCTTCGCCTTCGGGGACGACGGCCGGCTGCTCTGGTTCCTCCGGTCGACGGGCCCCACCGACGCCTTCGACTCGCTCTGGGTGCTCGACACCACCACCGGCGCCGAGACCCGGCTCGCCGATCCCCGCGAACTGTGCCCTGAGCCCGGCCCCCTCCCGGCGGCCGAACGCCGACTGCGCGAGCGGTCCCGGCTCGTCGCCGCCGGCATCGGCTCGTACGCCCTCTCCGCCGACGGCCGGCACGCCGTCTTCGCGCTGTACGGGCGGCTCTTCGAGGTCGCCTTCGAGGTCGCCGCGGGCGGGGCCGGAACACCCAAGGAGATCCCGGCCGCCGGACCCGCGCTGGACCCGCGGCCGAACGCCGACGGCTCGCGCACCGCGTACGTCGCCGAAGACGTCCTGTACGTCGCCCCGGGCGGCCGGATCAGCCCGGACGACGGGGCCCGCTGGGGCCTCGCCGAATTCGCCGCCGCCGAGGAGCTGGGCCGACACCGGGGCCACTGGTGGTCCCCGGACGGGGTCACCCTGCTGGCCGCCCGTGTCGACGAATCCGCCCTCCAGCGGCGCTGGTTCGCCGACCCGGCGCACCCGGAGCGGCCGGCCGAGGACTTCGCCTACCCCGAGGCGGGCGGACCCAACGCCGACGTCCAGCTGTGGGTGCTCGGCGACGGCGGGACCCGGATACGGCTCGACTGGGACGCCGGCACCTACCCGTACGTCTCCGACGCGGGCTGGGAGTCCGACACCGAGATCCTGCTGACCGTCCAGGACCGGCTCCAGCGATGCGTCCTGCTGCTCTCCGCAGACCCGGCCACCGGCCGCACCCGGGAGCTGTCCCGCACCACGCACCCGCAGTGGGTGGACCCGCTGGTCCCCGGCACCCCGGCCCGCCTCGCCGACGGGCGGATGCTGACCTCCGCCGACACCCCGGGCGGCACCGCCCGCGCCCTCGCGGTGGACGGCGAGCTGCTCACCGGGGACGGGATCCAGGTCCGCGCGGTGGCCGGGGTCCACGAGGGCCTGCTGCTGATCGAGGCGGGCCTGCGCGACCCGTCCGAGCAGCAGGTGCTGCTGCTGGACCCGGCCACCGGGGAGCTGACCCCGGTCGCCGACGGGCCCGGCGTGCACACCGTGTCCGCGTCCGCCGGGACCCTGCTGCTGACCACCGCCGACGCCGACGGGGTACGGCGCACCGTACGCACCCCCGACGGGCGGGAGTTCACCCCCGCCGACCTGTCCGAGCCGCTGCCCTACCGGGTGGACGCCGTCCTGGAGCGGGTCACCGAGCGCGGCATCCCCACCGCCCTCGTACTGCCCCGCGACCACGTCCCCGGCCGGCGGCTGCCCGTCCTGGTCGACGGCTACGGCGGCCCCGGCATGCAGGACGTCACCGCCGACCAGCGCCGCCGCCAGCACCGCCAGTGGTGGGCCGACCAGGGCTTCGCGGTGGTCACCATCGACAACCGCGGGACCCCGTACGTCTCCCCCGCCTACACGCACGCCATGTACCGCGGCTTCTCCGAGGTCACCCTCGACGACCAGGTCGCGGCGCTCCACGCGCTCGCCGCCCGCCACCCCGACCTCGACCTCGGCCGGGTCGGGGTGCGCGGCTGGTCCTACGGCGGCTACCTCTCGGCCATGGCGGTGCTGCGCCGCCCGGACGTCTTCCACGCGGCGGCCGCCGGGGCCGCGCCGACCGACTTCCGGCACTACGACACGGCGTACACCGAGCGGTACCTGGGCCTCCCGCAGGACCAGCCCCCATCTGCCGACGCGTACGAGCGGGACTCCCTCATCCCCGACGCCCCGAAACTGTCCCGCCCCCTGCTGCTGATCACGGGCCTGGCCGACGACAACGTCCACCCGTCCCACACCCTGCGCCTCTCCCAGGCACTGACGGACGCGGGCCGCCCGCACCAGCTGCTGGCCCTCCCCGGCGTCACCCACATGACCCCGGGCGGCACCCGGGAGAAGCTGATGGCGCTGGAGCTGGAGTTCTTCCGCCGCGAACTGGCCTGAGCACCGTCCCCTGCGCCCCGCCGGCCTCGGCACCGGCGGGGCGTGCCCGGCGGGGCGTTCCCGGCGGGGGCG
The DNA here is from genome assembly GCF_042894025.1 of Streptomyces sp. NPDC001549. Taxonomy (NCBI): domain Bacteria; kingdom Bacillati; phylum Actinomycetota; class Actinomycetes; order Kitasatosporales; family Streptomycetaceae; genus Streptomyces; species Streptomyces sp. NPDC001549. The sequence goes on along the minus strand of NZ_JBIAVJ010000013.1, from coordinate 85,708 downwards.
TGCCGGGCCGGGCGGTCAGGGCTGCGGGGCGAAGACCATCCGGATCAGCGCGGTGAGGACCAGAGCCGTCACGGGCGCGTACCACCAGCGACCGAGCCGGCCCGTGTTCACGCAGACCGCCGTGACCGCGACGGCCAGGAGCTCCACCGACAGGCCGAGCACGGCCATCAGACGGACGGTCTGCGTCACCGACCGGTCCCAGGGCCCCTCGGACTTGGTGAGCAGCGCGTTGAGAAGGAAGAAGCCCGCCACGGTGTGCAGCGCCAGCAGGACGACAGCCCCCGCGGCCGTCGCCACCCGATGGCGTCGGGTGAGCCCCGGTACTTGCCGCTCAGTCATTCAGCGCCTGGTGCGAGCGGGGCACCCGGGCCATGACCGTCATCTCGCCGTCGGGCCTCCCCGCGTACAAGAGCCCCGCCAGTTCCACGAGAAGATGCGAATTTCCGTTGATGGACGCGGCGTTCGCCACATATCCGTCGCTACTCGATGTCATGTCCGCCCCTAGATCATTTGCGGTGAATGATGCTACGGGACGCTGTGCGAACACCCGGGCAACGGAAGGACCCGGGGCCGATCGTGTCGGCCCCGGGTCCTCCTCTTTCCTCCCCTTGACCCCCGTCAGTCACCGGGGAAGTGGCAGGCCACCTCGCGCGCGGCGGCGGGCCGCAGCGGCGGGCGGTCGGTGCGGCAGATCTGCTGCGCCTTGGGGCAGCGCGGGTGGAAGGTGCAGCCCGGGGGTGGAGCGGCCGGGCTCGGCGGGTCGCCGAGCAGCACGATCCGCTCCCGCCGCCGTTCCGCCGCCGGGTCGGGCAGCGGTACGGCGGACAGCAGCGCCCGGGTGTACGGGTGCTGCGGGTCCTCGTAGAGGGACTTCTTGTCCCCGATCTCGACGATCCTGCCGAGGTACATGACGGCGACCCGGTCGCTGACCCGTTTGACCACCGACAGGTCGTGCGCGATGAACACGTAGGCGAGGCCGAGCTCCGCGCGCAGCCGTTCCATCAGGTTGACGATCTGAGCCTGGACGGAGACGTCCAGCGCGGAGACCGGCTCGTCGGCGACGATCAGCCGGGGGCTGGTGGACAGCGAGCGGGCGATGCCGATGCGCTGGGCCTGGCCGCCGGAGAACTCGTGCGGGTAGCGGTCGATGTGCTCGGGGATCAGGCCGACGAGCTCCATCAGCTCGGCGGCGCGGCGCCGTGCGTCCCCCGCGCTCCAGCCCTGCACCAGCAGTGGGTCCGAGATGATCCGGGCCACGGTCTGGCGCGGGTTGAGGGAGGAGTGCGGGTCCTGGAAGACCATCTGGATGTGCTTGCGCAGCGGGCGCATGGCGGACGGGGAGAGGCGGCTGATGTCCTTGCCCTCGAAGGCGACCCGGCCCGAGGTGGGCTCCAGCAGCCGCACCAGCATCCGGCCGGTGGTGGACTTCCCGCAGCCCGACTCCCCGACGAGGCCGAGGGTCTGGCCGGCCGCCAGGTCGAAGGAGACCCCGTCGACGGCGCGCACGGGCGCCCCCCGGCGCCCGGTCACGGATCGCCGGCCGGGGAAGGTCATGGTGAGGTCCTGTACGGACAGCAGCGGTGCGGCCGCGTCCGGCCGGGCCGCCGCTTCGGCTGCGGCGTTCGTGGAAGGCTCGGCTCCGGCGGTCATCGGGACACCCCCGGGGCGGTCGAAGGGAATCCGGGCGCGAAGCCGCCCGGTGAGGACGCGGCGGATCCCGCGAAGTGGCACGCGGCCAGCCGGCCCGCTGCACCGTACGGGCCGAGTACGGGCCTCTCGCCCGAGCAGCGCGCGCTGCGGTCGTCCGGGCCGGCGGCGGCCACCGGGCAGCGCGGGGCGAAGGCGCAGCCGGGGGCGGGCGCGAGCAGGGAGGGCGGGGAGCCGGGGATGAAGGGCAGGGGGACGTCGTCGGCGGTGTCGAGGCGGGGCAGCGAGTCGAGCAGGCCCCGGGTGTAGGGGTGGGCGGGGTCGGCGAACAGCTCGTCCGCCGGGGCCTGTTCGGCGGCCCGGCCGCCGTACATGACGAGCACCTCGTGGGCGACGCGGGCGACGACGCCCAGGTCGTGGGTGATCATCACGACGCCGAGTCCGCGTTCCTGCTGGAGCCGGGCGATCAGTTCCAGGATCTGCGCCTGGACCGTGACGTCCAGGGCGGTGGTCGGCTCGTCGGCGATCAGCAGGTCGGGCTCGCAGGCCAGGGCCATGGCGATCATGGCGCGCTGGCGCATGCCGCCGGAGAACTGGTGCGGGTACTCCCCGGCGCGGCGGGCCGGTTCCGGGATGCCGACCTCGCCGAGCATGTCGACGGCGCGTCTGCGGGCGGCGGCCCGGCCGGCCTTGAAGTGCACCCGGAAGTGCTCGGCGATCTGCTCGCCGACCGTGTAGTAGGGGTGCAGGCTGGAGAGCGGGTCCTGGAAGATCATGGCCATCCGGCGGCCTCGGACCTTGGACAGTTCCCTTTCCGGCAGCCCGGTCAGCTCCCGTCCGGCGAGGGCGACGGATCCGCCGACCTCGACCGGGCCCCGGTGCAGGCCCATGACGGCGAGCGAGGTGACGGACTTGCCGGAGCCGGACTCGCCGACGATGCCGAGGGTGCGTCCGGCCTCGACGGTGAAGCCGATCGAGTCGACGGCCCGCACGGTCCCGCGCCCGGTGGTGAAGGTGACGTGCAGGTCGCGTACTTCGAGAAGCGGAGCGGCCGCGGCCATTCAGTACCTCACCCTCGGGTCGATGACGGCGTACAGGAGGTCGACGAGGAGGTTGGCGACGACGATGAAGAAGGCGGCGAGGAGGGTGACGCCGAGGACCACGGGCTGGTCGGAGTTGACCAGGGCGCCGTAGAACAGCCGCCCGATGCCGGGGAGTCCGAAGATGGACTCGGTGATGACGGCTCCGGCGAGCAGTCCGCCGAGGTCCATGCCGAAGATGGTGAGGATGGGGGTCATGCCGGAGCGCAGTCCGTGTTTGACGACGACCGTGCGCTCGGGCATGCCCTTGGCGCGGGCGGTGCGGATGTACGGCTCGGCCATCGCCTCGATCATCGAGCCGCGGCTCTGGCGCGCGTACATGGCGGCGTAGAGCAGGGCGAGTGCGATCCAGGGCAGGGCCAGGTTCGAGGCCCAGGCCAGGGGGTTGTCGGTGAAGGCCTGGTAGGTGGGGTAGGGCAGGAGGCCGGCGACGCGGATGACGCCGTAGATGAGCATCACGGAGGTGAAGTACACGGGCAGGGAGGCGGCGGCGACGGCGCCGACCATCAGGGCCTTGTCGGTGGCGGTGTCCTTGCGCAGGGCGGCGGTGACCCCGGCGCCGAGGCCGAGGAGCAGCCACAGCGCGGCGGCGCCCAGGGCGAGGGAGGCGGAGACCGGGAGCCGGTCCATCAGCAGGTCCCACACGGGCAGCGAGTTCTCGTAGCTGTAGCCGAGGCAGGGGAAGTCGCAGGCGACGGCGTACTGGCCGGTGCCGAGGGTGCGGCCGGTGAAGATGCCGGTGAGGAAGTCGGTGAACTGCCGCCACAGGGGCTGGTCGAGGCCCAGGTACGTGCGTACGTCGGCCAGGCGTTCGGCGCTGCAGGTCTTGCCGCAGGCGGCCGCGGCCGGGTCGGCGGGCAGGACGTAGAAGATGAGGAAGGTGACGGCGGCGATGGCGAGGAGCACGCCGGCGAGGGCGAGCAGCCGGCGGCCGAGGTAGAGGATCAACTGCGGCCGCCCCTCGGGTCGAGGATGTCGCGCAGGGCGTCGCCGAGCAGGGTGAAGGCGAGCACCGCGAGGAAGAGGAAGACGCTGGGGATGACGAAGTACATGGGGTCGGTCTCGTAGTAGGCCACGGACTCGGCGATCATCTGGCCCCAGGAGGGGGTGGGTGGGCGGACGCCGACGCCGAGGTAGCTGAGGGCGGCCTCGGTGCTGATCATTCCGGGGATCAGCAGGGTGGTGTAGGCGATGACCGGGCCCGAGACGCCCGGCAGGATGTCGCGGGTCAGGATCCGCCAGGGGCCGGAGCCGCCGACGCGGGCGGCGTCGACGTACTCGCGGTGTTTGAGGGAGAGGGTCTGGCCGCGGACCACGCGGGCGACGCCGGGCCAGCCGAAGACCCCGATGACGGTGGTCATCAGGACGATCCGGTTGACGTCCTTGGCCACGGACAGCATCGCGATCATGAAGATCAGCGAGGGGAAGGACATGGTCAGGTCCATGAGCCGGGACAGGATCGTGTCGGTGCGGCCGCCGAAGTAGCCGGCGGCGATCCCGGCGGCGGTGCCGGCGACCACCACGATGGCGGTGGCGGCGAAGGCGATCAGGAGGGAGACCTGCGCGCCGTTGATCACGCGGGCGAACAGGTCGCGGCCGGTGACGGGTTCGACTCCGAGCCAGTGCTCGGGGCTGATCCCGCCGAGGGTGCCGAGCGGCTGTCCCCCGAGGTAGGGGTCGATGGCGGTCTTGTCGAACTCGTTCGGGGACCAGCCGCCGAGGGCGCCCAGCCAGGGGGCGGTCACGGCCATGAGGACGAAGAGGAGGACGACGCAGAGGCTGACGCGGACGGCGGGGCGGCGGCGGAGTTCCCGCCGGGCGAGCTGCCAGGGGCTGCTGCCGGGGGCTGCCGCGGGCGGGACCGTGGCGGGCAGGACCGTGGCGGGCGGGACCGTGGCGGCATCGGGGGCCGGGGCCGTGCCGGGGGCCGGTGCGCTGCCGGGGGCGCGGGGGGCACCTGGGGCCGGGGGGCCGTCGGGGCCCACGGGTGCCCGGTCGTCCGGGACCGGCGCTGTGGTGGTCATGGTGTCGAGGGCTCCGGATTCCTCAGCCCTGGCTCTTCGAGGGGTCCTTGAGGCCGACGGTGCCGTAGTCGATGGTGCCGGTCCACACCGGGTGGCCGAAGGCGCCCGCGATGTTGGTGCCGACGAGGAGCGGCTTGCGCTCCAGGAGGAGCGGAACGTTCGGGGACTTGGCCATCAGGGCGGCGTCGAGGTCGATCCAGGCCTGGTTGGCCTCCTTGGCGTCGGCCATGGCGTTGATCTCGTCGATCCGCTTCATGGTCGCCTCGTCGCGGAACTGGCTGTAGTTGCCCTGGTTGCCCTTCTCCTTGATGGTGCGTCCGTCGAAGACGAACGGGATCCAGGTGGAGCCGGAGGGGTAGTCGGGGCACCAGCCGGTGAGGGTCATGTCGGGGGTGGTGGAGAGGTCGCCGATGACGTCGTAGTAGGCGCCCGGGTCGACGGTGTCGATGACGACCTCGATGCCGGCGCGGGACAGGCCCTGCTGGATGGCCTCCGCCTTGCCCTTGTCGCCCGTGGAGACGGCGAGGGAGACCTTCAGGGTCTCCTTGCCGGCGGCCTTGAGGAGTTCCTTGGCCTTGGCCGGGTCGCCGGCCGGGGCGATCTTCAGGACGTCGGCCTGCTTGCCGCCGGAGAGGGCCGGGGGCAGGTAGGCGGTGGCGATCTCGTTGAGGGCCGGGCCGCCGCCCGCGGTGATGACGGCCTCCTTGTCGACGGCGTACTGCATGGCCTCGCGGACCTTCGGGTCGTCGAAGGGGGCGCGGGAGTTGTTCAGGTGGAGCATCTCCGTACAGCCCTGGGACTCGGCGAGCAGCCGGGCCTTGATCTCCGGCTTGGGCAGCACCTTGGGGGCGCTCTCGGGGCGCATGTCGGCGTACTGGACGGTGGAGGCGTCGGCGCCCTCGCCGGCGATGATCCGGTCGTCGATCTGGCCGCCCTTGAGGCCCATGACCACCACGAAGCGGTCCGGGTAGGCCTTGCGGACGGTGTCGGTGCCCGGGTCCCAGTGCTCGTTGCGGACCAGGACCAGCTTCTTGTCGCGGTCGTACGACTCGATCTTGTACGGGCCGGAGGAGAACGGGCGGGCGTCGTACTGGGTGCCCTTCTCCTGGGACTGGGGCACGGGGGCGAAGGTCGGCAGGGTGGCGGTCGCGGAGAACTCGGCGACCGGGCGCTTCAGTTCGAAGACGATCGTGCGGTCGTCGGGCGTCTTGACGGAGTCCAGGTGCTGCCCCTGGAGCGGGCCCTTGTAGCCCTCGGTCCCGGCGAGGTACTGGGCGGCGTAGTCGGGGCCGCCGGTGAGGTCGGGGCTGAAGGAGCGCTCGACGTTGTACTTGACGTCCTGGGCCTTGACCGGCGTGCCGTCCTCGTACTTCACGCCCTCCTTGAGGGTGAAGGTCCAGGTGCGGCCGCCGTTGGAGGAGGTACCGAGGTCGGTCGCGAGGTCGGGGACCAGCTCGCTGCCGGCCTTGCCGGGCTCGGCCTTGAAGGTGACGAGCGTGCGGTAGAGCAGCCGGGTGCCGAAGTCCATGGTCGGCATGGTCCAGTTGCGGGCGGGGTCGAGGTGCGCGAAGTCCTGGTTGGACAGGACGGTGAGGGTGCCGCCCTTGACCGGGGTCCCGCCGAGGATCTTGCCGTCGTTGGCGGCGGCGGGGTTCACCCCGGAAGCGGCGCCCTCCTTGCCCTTCCTGGTGTCGGAGCAGCCCGAGGCGCCGAGTGCGAGAGCTGCCACCAGGGCGGTGGCGAGGGCGAGTTGGGTGCGCTTGGTCATGGTCACTCCAGTGAAGGGCCGCGCTCTAGGATGTGACCGGTAACATAGTAATGTGAAATTGCACTGACAAGGGGTTGGCGCCGCCGTTATCCAGCCGTGTCCCAAACGGCCGGGCGGCGCGTCGGCGCGACAGCCGGCCCGGCGGGCGGGAACATGCCGGGTGTGATCACGCAGGCCAAGGCCACGCAGCCGCGCAGGAGTTCACGGCGCCGCGAGCCAGGACCGCTGGAGCCGGGACGACGACGCGAGCCGGGGCGGCGGGACTTCCTCACCGCGGTGGGGGCTGTGGCGGCGACCTTCGCGCTCGGGGTCCCCGCGCGGGCCACCGCCGGTGCCCGGGACGCCGCCACCGCCGCCGAGTACGTCGACGTCCAGCTCCTCGACATCACCGACCTGCACGGCTATCTGCAGGGTGCACCCGGCAGCAACTCCGTCATCGTCGGCAACGGCGGCCGCAGCTACACCGTCGGCGGTGTCGCGTACATGGCCGCGCACCTCGAACGGCTCCGCGACGGGCACCCCAACTCCCTGTTCTTCACCCCGGGAGACGCCTTCTCCGGCTGGGAGTTCGACGCCGCGGCCTTCGCCGACGAGCCGACGATCGAAGCCCTCAACCGCATGGGGCTCGACTTCGCGACGGCCGGCAACCACGAGTTCGACAAATCGCCCGCCATGCTCCAGCGCCACATGGAGCAGGGCATCCCGTTCCCGGTGGAGGGCCGCGACGCCTCCTTCACCGACTCCTCCGGCCTGCGCTTCCACGGCGCCGACTTCCGCTACTACAGCGCCAACCTCGTCCGGGGCCAGGACGGGCGGACGGTCCTGCCCGCCTACAACATCGAGCGGGTACGCACCGCGGACGGCCGGGAGCTGCCCATCGGGTTCATCCACCTCACCGCCGTGGGCAGCGAACTGTTCCCCGGCTCCTACCAGCCGGGCCTCGCCACCCTCGACGAGGTCGCCACCGCCGACCGCTACGCGGCACTGCTCAAGAGCCAGGGTGTGAACGCGATCGTGCTCAGCCTGCACGACGGGGCGGTGGCGGGAGCCGACTTCAACGGCGGCGCCGACCCCTCGGGGCCGGCCCTCGACCTCGCGCTGCGGGTCTCCCCGGACATCGACGCGATCGTCACCGGGCACTGGCACACCCGGTTCAACATGATGGTCCCCGACCCGAACGGCGTCCCCCGCCCGTTCGTCGAGGCCGGCTGCTACGGCCAGGTCATCAACGAGATCAACCTGCGGCTCGACCCGCTCACCGGCCGGGTGATCCGGGAACTGACCGTGTCCACCAACCACCCCAACACCCGTGACATCGCCCCTCATCCGGAGCTGCAGGAGGTCGTCACCTACTGGGCGGGGCAGGCGGCCGCGCGCGACCGGAGCGCGGTCGGGCGGCAGAGCGGCTCGTTCCTGCGCGCCCGGAACACGGCGGGCGAGAGCACCATGGGCAACCTGGCCGCCGACTGGGCGCTGTGGGCGGGCAGCAGGCCCACCGATCCCGAGAACGACGCCAACATCCACCCCAACGTCCCGGCCCAGCTCGCCGTGGTCGCCGTGGCGCCCCGGGTCGGCCAGGCGGTCATCGCGGGGGACCTCGTCCTCGACCGGGCCTCGGGCGGCACCGTCACCTTCGGCAGCGCCTGGCGGGCCATCGGGTTCGGCGATCCGATCGTCAGCGCGTGGGTGACCGGACAGCGGATCCACGACGCGCTGGAGGAGCAGTGGACGACGACGGAGAGCGGCGAACTGCGCTTCGCTCCCCTCGCCGTCTCCCGCAACGTCCGCTACAGCTTCGACGCGCGGGGTCCGGTCGGAGACAGGGTGGACCCCGCGGAGGTCTTCGTCGACGGCGTCCCGCTGGACCTCGGCCGCAGTTACCGGCTCGCGGCACCCTCGTACACGCTCCTCGCGAGCGACGGCTATCCGGCCCTCTCCGAGTTCCAGGAGCCCTACCGGCACCAGCGGGACTTCGAGAGCTTCGTGGCGTACGTGCGGGAGACGGCGGTGCTGACCCCGCAGCCCAGGGGGCGGGTCACGGCGGCGAACGCGAGCAGCGGGGCGGCCGAGGTGGGCGCCGTGGTGGAACCGCCGGTACTGCTCCTGCCCGACGGCACGCCGGTACCGCGCCCGGAGGCGGCGATCATCTCGGCGGACCGGCCGCTGCCGGCCCGTGGCGGCGGGCGCCCGCCCTGCTGATCCGCCGTCGGCCATCGGCTGCCGGCCGCCTGCTGCCGGGGGGCTACTGGAGGCCGGAGCCGAGGCCTCCGGGGACGCGGCCGACCGGTTCGTCGCGGCCCTGGGCCCACAGCGAGCGGACGTGGCCGAGGTGGCGGAGCATGCACTCCTGCGCCGCCTCGGCGTCGCCGCTCAGCATCAGGTCGAGCAGCTCGATGTGCTCCTCCGCCGAGGAGACCAGCTTGCCGGCCTCGTCCAGGCCGGTGAGGCCGTAGAGCCGGGACCGCTTGCGCAGGTCGCCGACCGTCTCCACCAGCCGGTCGTTGCCCGCGAGGGCCAGCAGGGAGAGGTGGAAGCGGCGGTCGGCCTCCAGGTAGCCGATGAGGTTGTGCTCGCGCGCGCTGGTGACGATCTCCTCGGCGACGGGACGCAGCGCCTCCAGCTGCTCGGCCGTGGCGATCTTCGTGATCCGCCCGATGGTCGGTACCTCGATCATCGTGCGCAGCTCGGTGAACTGGTCCAGGTCGCGCTCGCTGACCTCGGTGATCCGGAAGCCCTTGTTGCGGACCGGCTCGACCAGTCCTTCCCGGGCCAGGTCGAGCATGGCCTCGCGGACGGGTGTGGCCGAGACGCCGAGTTCGGCCGCGAGGCCCGGTGCGGAGTAGACGCTGCCGGGGCGCAGCTCACCCGCTATCAGCGCGGCCCGGAGTGCGTGGCCGACCTGGTCGCGGAGGCGCTCCTGGGCCTTGATGAGACTGTGCTGCTTCAGGTCACCCATTGCTTTTCCTCCGAGACCCCCGACACCACCGACGAGGAGGGGAACAGCGTACAATGTCACGTTGCGCTGCTCACACTCCGGCGGCCTCGAACAGCGCGACCGCCACAGCGAGATCTTCCCAGGCCATGCCCACACTCTTGAAGAGCTGTGGACAACTCCGCGGCCCGGCCGCCGGCGTCCGGCCGCCCACCAGGTCGGCAAGGGTGCCGGCGATATGACCGGGCCCGATGGCCCCCTCGGCCTCCGGGACCAGGAGGTCCCCCGCCTCGCGCAGGGCCGCCGCCCGGGACTCCACGTACACCGCCGCCCGTCGCACAAGGGCGGTGTCCGTCTCCCGGGCCGTCGGCTCGTGCGAGCCGACGGCGACGACGGTGGCGCCCGGCCCGACGAGGCGCCCGTCGAAGAGGGGTTCCCGGGCCGTGGTGCAGCAGATCACCAGATCGGCGTCGGCCACCTCCTTCGGCGTGCCGGTCCGGGCGGCCGGGCCCAGGGTCCGGGCGTACGCGGCGAGCCGCTCCGCGCCCCCGGGATCGCGGGCGACCACCACGACCTCGGCCAACTCCCGTACGGCCAGGGCCGCCTGCAGATGCCCGTACGCCTGCGGCCCCGAGCCGAAGAGCACCAGGCGCAGCGGCCTCCCGGCAGGTGCCAGGTGGCGCAGCGCGAGGGCGGAGACCGCCGGGGTGCGCAGGGTGGTCAGCGCCGCGCCGTCGAGCAGGGCCAGCGGGCGCAGGGTGGGCCCGTCCAGGAGGAGGTAGGAGCCTGTGATCCGGGGCAGCCCGCGGGCGGGATTCCCGGGCGCGACCCCGGCGATCTTCACCCCGGCGTACGAGCCGGACGCGGCCGGCATCAGCAGCAGTTCGCCCCCGGGTACGGCGAGCGCCGTACGCTGCGGGGAATTCTCGGGGTCGAGGCCGCTGAGCAAGGCGGCGGCCAGCGCATCGGCCGCCGCGGCCGGGGCGAGCAGACCAGCCATGTCCTCTCCGGACAATTGCGGGAGTTCAGGCATCGCAGAGCCAACCAACGTGACGGATGGTAAGCTCCCGACTGCGTAGCGAGAACCAAGCGCGCATTGTGAAGTCCCAAGGCTTGTCGTCTCATCCGGGCTGGTTTCAACCCGGCTGGTGCTGATCGCAGAAGACTCGATCGTTCGCTGAGCGATGGAGCAGCGTGAGCCAGGAATCCCACTCCTCGTTGAGCGGGAGGATTCAAAGGAGGAATCCGGTACCGAGCGCGTCGTGCGGGTCCACCACGAAGGCGTGTTCGCCGGTGCGGTGGGCGGTGCCGGTGACCTCGGTGACCCCGTCGCCCAGCATCCGCCCGGTGAACACCGTGCCCGTGACCGACTCGTGCAGCAGGTCCTCCCCCGCGCCGAGCCGCCCGTCCTCGGCGAGCAGCGCGAGCCGCGCCGAGGTTCCGGAGCCGCAGGGCGAGCGGTCGATCTGCCCGTCGGCGAAGACGGTGACGTTGCGCTGGTGCGGCCCGAAGGGGGTGTCGGGCAGCTCCTCGTACAGGATCACCCCGTAGACCCCGGAGAGCAGCGGGCCGTCGGGGTGCCAGGTGGCGGGGTGGGTGGCCAGCGCCGCCCGGATCTCCTGTCCGGCCCGGACCAGGGCCGGCAGCGCCGCCCGGGAGACGTCCAGGCCGAGGTCGCGCGCGCTGACGGCGGCGTAACAGGCCCCGGCGTGCGCGATGTCCGCCTCGGCCAGCCCGAACGAGGTGGCGACGGGCACCTTGCGGGCGCCGACCCGGGCCGGGACGTTGCGGAAGGTGACCCCGGTGGTGCGGCCCCCGCCGCGGTGGACGGTGGCGGTGACCCGCCCGGACGGTACGTCGATGCGCACCGGGGCGTCCCCGTCGTCCGGGGCGGCGACCCGGCCGGTGTCCACGGCCCAGACCCCGAGGGCCATGGTGCCGTGGCCGCAGGCGGTGGAGTAGCCGTCCTTGTGCCAGAACAGCACGCCGAAGTGGGCCCCTTCGTCGTCGGCCGGGACCACGAACCCCCCGTACATCCCGGCGTGCCCGCGCGGCTCCTGCACGAGCAGGCGCCGTACGTCGTCCAGCGCGCCCCGGCGCGGGGCGGTTCCGGAGCCTCCCGGGCCGATGACGGTGGCGCAGCACTCGGCGACGGTGTCCCCGGGGACCGGCGGCATGCCTTCGGCGGCGACGTCCACGATCCGGAAGGGCTCGCCTGCGGTGTGGTAGTCCACCGTGCGGACGGTGTTCAAAGGAGGAAGCCTCCGGGGAAGGGGTCGGTCGGGTCGAGGAAGTACTGGGCGGTGCCGGTGATCCAGGCCCGGCCGGTGACGGTGGGGACCACGGCCGGGAGGCCGCCGACGGTGGTCTCCCCGACCAGCCGGCCGGTGAACTCGGTGCCGATGAAGGACTCGTTGACGAAGTCCGTGCCGAGTTCCAGCAGGCCGCGGGCGTGCAGCTGGGCCATCCGCGCGCTGGTTCCCGTACCGCAGGGCGAGCGGTCGAACCAGCCGGGGTGGATGGCCATGGCGTGCCGGGAGCGGTGGGCGTCGGAGCCGGGGGCGGCGAGGTAGACGTGCTTGACCCCGGCGATGGAGGCGTTCTCGGGATGGACGGGCCGGTCCGGGCCGGCGTTGACCGCGTCCATCACCGCCAGCCCGGCGGTGATCAGGTCGTCCTTGCGGGAGCGGTCGAAGGGCAGGCCGAGAGCGTCGAGTTCGACGAAGGCGCAGAAGTTGCCGCCGTAGGCCAGGTCGTAGGTGAGGGTGCCGAAGCCGGGGACCTCGGCCTTGAGGTCGAGCCCGACGCTGAAGGAGGGCACGTTGGTGAGGGTGACGGCGGTGGCCGCCCCGTCCTCGACCCGGACGTCGACGCTCACCAGCCCGGCCGGGGTGTCGAGCCGGACGGTGGTGACCGGCTCGACGACCGGCACCATGCCGGTCTCGACGAGGACGGTGGCGACCCCGATGGTGCCGTGCCCGCACATGGGGAGCAGGCCCGACACCTCGATGTAGAGGACGCCGTAGTCGGCGTCCGGGCGGGTCGGGGGCTGCAGGATGGCGCCGCTCATCGCGGAGTGTCCGCGCGGCTCGTACACGAGCAGGGTCCTGACGTGGTCCATGTGCTCGATGAAGTGGAGCCGCTTCTCGGCCATGGTGGTGCCGGGGATCACCCCGACTCCCCCGGTGATGACCCGGGTCGGCATGCCCTCGGTGTGCGAGTCCACCGCGTGGTAGACGTGGCGCGTACGCATGTGCGGTCCCCCGGACGGCTAGTTGAGGCCCTCGGCGAGGGCCTTCTCGGTGGCGGCGCGGACGGCGGCCTCGGTCTCGCCGGTGAGCGGGAAGCGCGGCGGCCGGGTGGCGCCGCCGGGGCGCCCGGCCAGGTCCATGGAGAGCTTGATGGCCTGGACGAACTCGGTCTTGGAGTCCCAGCGCAGCAGCGAGTGCAGGGACTTGTAGAGCGGCAGGGCGGTGTCGAGGTCCCCGGCGACGGCGGCCCGGTAGAGCTGGGCGCACGAGCGCGGCAGGGCGTTGGGGTAGCCGGCGATCCAGCCGACGGCGCCCGCGAGGGCGAGTTCGAGGAGGACGTCGTCGGCGCCGATGAGCAGGTCGAGGCCGGGGGCGAGCTCGGCGATCTCGTAGGCCCGGCGCACGTCGCCGCTGAACTCCTTGACGGCGACGATGGAGCCGTCGGCGTACAGCCGGGCGAGCAGGTCCGGGGTCAGGTCCACCTTGGTGTCGATGGGGTTGTTGTACGCGACGACGGGCAGCCCGGCGCGGGCGACCTCGGCGTAGTGGGCGCGTACGGCGTCCTCGTCGGCCCGGAAGGCGTTGGGGGGCAGCAGGAGTACGGAGCCGGCGCCGGCCTCGGCGGCCTGGTCGGCCCAGCGGCGGGCCTCGGCGCTGCCGTAGGCGGCGACGCCGGGCATCACGCGGGCGCCGTCGCCCGCCGCTTCGACGGCGGTCCGCACGACGCGCGCCCGCTCCTCGTCGGTGAGGGTCTGGTACTCCCCGAGGGAGCCGTTGGGGACCACGCCGTCGCAGCCGCCGGCGATCAGCCAGGCCACGTGCTCGGCGTATGCGTCGTGGTCGACGGTGAGGTCCTCGCGCAGCGGGAGCGCGGTGGCGACCATGATTCCGTGCCAGGGGCGGGTGCGGGGCGCGGGGGTGTGCGCGTAGGTCATGTGAGAGCTCCCTAGAGTGGTGTGTGACATTTTACTAGCGGGTGCGGCGTGGCCACAAGGGCCCCGGCACCCCGATCAGTGCCCGGCGGGCGGAAGTTCGGCGAGGTGGCGCAGCGGAACCGGACAGGACAGCGGCCGCCGGTCGGGCGCGGGCTCCTCCCCGGCCAGGGCCGCGACGGCCGGGCCGCACATCCGGCCCTGGCACCAGCCCATGCCGGCCCGGGTGAGGAGTTTGACCGTACGGGCGTCCCGCGCGCCGAGGTCGCCTGCGGCCTCGCGGATCCGCCCGGCCGGCACCTCCTCGCAGCGGCAGACGACGGCGTCGTCCCGGAGCCAGCCGGTCCACCCCTCGCCGGGGCGGTGGGCCGCGGCCATCGCGTCGGCGAAGGCGCGCAGCCGGGCGCGGCGGCGGGTGAGGCGGGCTCCGGGCGGCGTACCCGCGACGGAGTGCGCGGCCAGTTCGCCCTCGGTCATGGCCAGTTGGGCCCCGCCGATGCCGCCGGTCTCGCCCGCCGACCAGATGCCGGGGACGGAGGTCCGCTGCCCGGCGTCGAGGACGAGGGCGACGGTGCCGTCCGGGCCGGGGCGGGTCTCGCAGCCGAGGCCGGTGGCCAACTCCAGCTGGGGCACCAGTCCGTGGCCGACGGCCAGGGCGTCGCAGGGGATCCGGCGGGCGCTGCCGGGCAGCGGCCGCCAGTTGCCGTCGAGCCGGGCCACGGTGACGGCCTCGACCCGGTCGGTGCCGTGCGCCTCGGTGACGGCGTGCCGGGTGAGGAGCCGGACGTGGTGACGGGCCAGCGCCCCGCCGTAGGTGGCGGCCTCGACGAGCTTGCCGGGGTTGCGCAGCAGGGCGGGGACCTGGCCCGCGTACGCGGTGTAGGCGGCGGCCTCCACCACGGCGGGCACGGTGGCTCCCGCGGCGGCGAGCGACCCGGCCACGGCCAGCAGCAGCGGCCCGCTCCCGGCGACGACCACCCGCCGGCCCGGCAGCACCAGCCCGCCCTTGAGCATGGCCTGCGCCCCGCCGGCCCCGACCACTCCCGGCAGGGTCCAGCCGGGGAAGGGCAGTTGCCGCTCGTAGGCGCCGGTGGCGATGAGCACGGCCCGGGCCGTGACGACGGTGGCCCGCTCCTCGGGGGCGTGACCGGCGACGGCGTGCAGGATCCACTCCGTGGCGGGCGTGGCGGGCGCGGCGGGCCCGCGGCGCACCTCGGCGGCCCCGGCCGCCCCGCCCGGGACGACCGTCCACACGTGGTGGAGCGGGAGGTACGTGATCCGGCCGGCCGACTCGTGGGCGCGCAGGGCGGCTTCGCGGGTCGCGAACTGGGCCCAGCCGTGGTGCAGCGCCTCGGGGCGGGCCGCGCCCAGGCCGGGGGCGGGGTGACGGTAGAACTGCCCGCCGGGGCGGTCGCCCGCGTCGAGGAGCGTGACCCGCAGCCCGAGGCGGGCGGCGGTGACGGCGGCGGCCAGTCCGGCCGGACCGGCCCCGACGATCGCGAGATCGGCACGGGCCGGCGCGGCCCCGGAAACGGACGCGAAAGCGGAAGCGAGCCCGGCGGCGGGCGCGGAAGCGGGGCCGACGGCCGGCACGGAAGCGGACGCCGGCGCCGGCACGGAAGCGGACGCCGGTGCCGGCACGGCGGCAGGACCCGGCGGACCTGCGGGATCCGCGCGGCCCGCGCGACCGGCGGGCTCAGACGGCGAGGTCGGCATGGCCGGTTCCCTCCTGGGTGGTGACGGCGTCCCCAGGCCGGGCCGGGACCAGGCAGGCGCGCTGGTTCGGCCGGCCGTTGACGGTGACGAGGCAGTCGTAGCAGCTGCCGATCCCGCAGAACGCGCCGCGCGGGGCGCCGCCCTCCCGGGTGGTCCGCCAGGCGAGGATGCCCGCGCCCCAGAGCACGGCGGCGATGCTCTGGCCGGGCAGGGCGGGCAGTTCCCGGCCGTCGAAGGTGATCTCGTGCGCGGCTGCCGGGCTGCCGCCGACCAGCGAACGGGGGCTGCGCATCAGTGCCGCTCCTCGGGGGTGTCGGTGGCGGCCGGGTCCGCGGCGAAGCGGCCCGGTCGGAACGGGTGGGCGGGGAGCGGCGGTTCGGCCCCCGTCAGGGCGGCGGCGATCAGCGCTCCGGTGGCGGGCGCCAGGCCGATGCCCGCGCCCTCGTGGCCGCAGGCGTGCAGCAGCCCGGGGCGCCGCGGGTCCGGGCCGATCGCCGGGAGGTGGTCGGGCAGGTAGGGGCGGAAGCCGTGGTAGGCGCGCATCACCCGGACGTCGGCCAGGACGGGGAAGAGCGCCGCGGCCTGGGCGGCCAGGCGGCGCAGGGCCTCCGTCGAGAGGGTGCGGTCGAAGCCGACCCGCTCCCGGGTGGCGCCGATGAGGACCGGGCCGGAGGGGGTGCCCTCGACCACCGCCGAGGACTGCAGGGCGGCGGAGCCGCTTGCGACGTCCGCGATGTAGTCGGCGGCGTAGACCTTGTGCCGGACCACCCGCGGCAGGGGTTCGGTCACCAGGACGAAGCCGCGCCGCGGGAGGACGGGCAGGGTGACCCCGGCCAGCGAGGCGATGTGGCCGCCCCAGGTGCCGGCCGCGTTCACCACGGCCGGGGCCAGGAGTTCGCGGTGCGGCGTGCGCACCCCGCGTACGGCTCCCCGGTCCAGCAGTATCTCCGTCACCTCCTCACCGAGGTACACCTCGGCGGCCCGGGCTCCGGCCGCACCCGGGGCGCGCGCCGCGGCCAGGAGCCGGGCCGCCGCCTGGGCGGGCTGGACCTGGGCGTCCTGCGGATAGTGGAAGCCGCCCGCCAGGCCCGGGGCCAGGTGCGGCTCCAGGTCGCGCAGGGTGTCCGCCGCCACCTCGACCGCGTCGACGCCGACCGCGCGCTGGCCTTCCGCGAAGTGCCGCAGGGCCTTCACGGTCCTCTCGTCGGGGGCGACGACGAGCCCGCCCTTGGGCTCGTACTCGATGTCCGGCGGGAGGACCGCGGCGAGTTCGGTCCACAGGCGGGTGGACAGCAGGGCGAGGCCGAGTTCGGGTCCCGCCTCCTTGTCGGAGACGAGCAGGTTGCCTTCGCCGGCACCGGTGGTGCCGCCCGCCACGGGGCCCCGGTCGACCACGGCCACGGAGAGTCCGGCGCGGGCCGCGTAGTAGGCGCAGGCCGCCCCGACGACGCCGGCGCCGATGATCACGGCGTCCAGGGAGTGTCTCTTGAGCACGGCAGTAATATGTCACATTCTTTAGGGCCTGCCCAGATGCCCGGCCCGGTCCCGCACCCCCCTCGGATGCGGGACCGGGCCGGTGCCGGGCCGGTGCCGGTCAGCTGCGGAGGGGGCCCTCACAGCTGTAACTGGAGCTGCCCGCCACCTTGTTGGTCCAGATCTCCACCGGGCCGAAGGAACAGTTCATGTCGGCGAGGTTGTTGGAGGCCGCGCCCGCCCGGTCGAGGATGAAGTAGTCGACCGTCTCGGACATGTCCTTGAAGTTCTGGTCGTCGTTGCGCCAGTTCTTCAGGTTCGCGGTGATCCGGCCGGTGCAGGTGAAGCGGCGCTTGCCCGGGTCTCCGTTCTCCACGCAGTCGGGCGTGTTGTAGGTGGCCGTGGCGAAGGAGGACTTCACCGAGGCGAGCGCGGCGTCGCGCAGCCGGTCGTTCGGGGTGAAGGAGGTGTTCGGCACGTAGAGCTGGTCGACCTTGGCGATCTGCGCGTCCAGGAAGCGGTCGTAGTCGCGCTGGAGGTAGGTATCCGCCCCCATCCGGTGGCGCCAGGCGTCGTACGCCGCCACGTCGTCGGCCCGCAGGTGCGTGTACATCTCGCGCAGCAGCGTGGGCTTCTCGGTCCACAGGAACTCGAAGAAGGTGCCCGCGTAGCTGTAGAAGCGGAAGCCGTCGCCGTCGTAGGTGGCGTTCAGCAGCTGCTCGACGCTCATGCGCGGGCCGCCGCCGGCCGTGTCGCTGATGATGCTCTTGACGAGGGACTTGCGGACGGCGATGCCGTTGTCGCGGGTGGCGCCGTCGAAGAACTCGGCCGTGCCCTCGTCCATGGCGGTCGTCCGGTCGCTCTCGTACCAGGGGCCCTGGCCGAAGAAGCCGGGGACGGCGAAGCGGCCGTTGAGGTAGTGCGTGTACTCGTGGCGGAAGAGCTCCTCGAGGGTGAGGGAGGAGTCCTGCGGGACGCGGCGCTGGTAGGTGTAGAAGGTGGC
This sequence comes from Streptomyces sp. NPDC001549, assembly GCF_042894025.1. NCBI lineage: Bacteria > Bacillati > Actinomycetota > Actinomycetes > Kitasatosporales > Streptomycetaceae > Streptomyces > Streptomyces sp. NPDC001549. Next base: position 67,862 of record NZ_JBIAVJ010000013.1, on the reverse strand, counting down.
GCCGTTCTCGATGTAGATGCCGCCGTTGTTGGTGCCGTAGCCGGTCAGGATCGGGTGGTAGTTCACGTAGTCGGCGCGGGAGGCGTAGAGCACGATGTTCAGCGTGGAGTTGGGGTCGCCCGCGAGCGGCTGGTCGGTGCCGAGCACGCGGTGGTACTGGGACTTCACCTGCTTGCTCGCGTAGTACAGCTGGTCGACGGTGGCCCGGTCCAGCGCGGTGCGGACCTTGATGGCGCCGTTGTCGTAGGAGTAGGTGTAGGGGAAGAGCTGCTTCTCGATGTCCTCCTTGCACACCCCGTACGGCTTGCAGGCCTCGTAGAAGTTGAGCCAGGAGACGACCTTGGCCCACGGCTCGCTGCCGTCGCCGAAGGCGGTGCGGACGGGGCCGAGCATCGCGCCGAGGTCGGCGACGACCCGGTCGCGCAGGCCCTCGACCTGGCCGAAGCGGGCGTACTCGCTCAGCGCGTCGCGCACCACCCAGGCGTTGCCCGTGTCCTTGAGGTGCGTGTAGGTGGAGAAGGCCTTGAAGGCGTCGCGGTAGGAGGCGTCGGCGGCCACCGCGGAGTGGAAGGCGGCGTCCTGGTTGCCCGGGTAGACGCCCAGGTAGGTGACGGAGAGGGCGGCCAGTGCGGCGCCCGCCCAGCCGGCGTCGAGGTGGGTGGCCGGGTGGGCCGGGTCCATGGTGGCCAGGACCTTCTTGATCAGGCCGAGCTGGTGCTGGCGCAGGCCGGGCGCGCTGCCGGCGTAGAGGGCCTCGCGCAGGGTGCGGGCGTTGGCGGGCGTCGCGTCGAAGGTGTGGGCGGCGGCGCCGAAGTCGGCGATGGCACGGCGCATGGCGTCGACGGTGGGGGCGTCGGTGACGTCGATCTCGGAGCGCGAGTAGTCGTGGTAGGCGACCGCGTGCAGATAGGTGAACATCTCCTCCAGATGGGAGGAGTTACGGCCGTCGTGGGCGGCGGCCAGGCCGGATATCCGGCGGGAGACGGCCTGGACGTGCGCGTCCGACATGACCGGGGCCAGGCGGGCGTCCCAGGTCCAGATGAGCCCGCGCAGACAGCCGTCGGCGAGGACGGCCTGGTCGCCGAGGAAGTCGGCGAACTGCTCCGGGGTGAGACCGGTGATCCCGTCGAGGGTGCAGGGGACGCCCGCGGCGACGCTCTTCGCGGTGGGGGCCGCCTTGACCGCCTTGCCGCGCTTCTGCAGGTCGTCGGCGGGCGCGGCGGCGGGCGTGGCCGCGCCGGGGACCTGTCCGGCGATGTTCTGCCCGCCGGGGGCCGGCGCCGGCGCCGGGGTGTTGTCCTTCGCGTCGGCCAGGCGGTCGACCTCGTCGAACGGGTTCCCCGTGGGGCCGGGGGCGGGGGCGGGGGCGGCCTGTGCGCCGGTGAAGGTGGCCGGGGCCGGGGCCGTGAACTCGGCGGCCTGCGTGGTGGCCTGTCCCGCGGTGGCGAGGAGGGTCACGGCTACGGCGGAGGCGAGAAGGGAAGAGCGCACAGCTCTGTGCTTGAGCACCGAGAACTCCTGATTGGAGAGGGTGAGGTGGGGGGTGGTGCGTGAACTGCCCTGCGTCACACGGCGTTTGACGGGGGGCAACGTGCCGCGATGTGAGCTGTAACATAGTAATGTGAAATTGCACTGACAAGACCTGTGCGCCCACCAGTTCGCATCTTTCTTGAGGGAGTCCTCGTGACCGACGCGTCCGCCCGCCTCAACACGGGCAGTCACGACCGCCCGGTGTCCCCGGAGTTGTCCCGGTACATGGCGGGCAATTGGGCCGCGACCCCGCTGCCCGACTCCGACCGGGTCCCCGGCCACGCCGTCACCCCGGCCCGCCGGGCGCGGCTCTCGGCCCGCTTCCCGGGCGAGCGGCTGATCGTCCCGGCCGGGGAGCTGAAGGTCCGCTCCAACGACTGCGACCACCGCTTCCGCCCGCACAGCGCGTACGCCTGGCTGACCGGCCTCACCGGCGAGGACCAGGCGGGCCACGTCCTGGTCATGGAGCCGTCGGGCCCGCACGCCCACGAAGCCGTGCTGTACCTGCGGCCGCGCTCGCCGCGCGCGCACGGGGACGGGGAGTTCTACCGGGACCGCCGGTACGGGGAGTTCTGGGTGGGCCGCCGGCCGGACCTCGCGGAGGCCGAGCGCCTCACCGGCATCCGCTGCGCGCACCTGGACGCACTCGGCTCACCGGCCGGCCGCAACGCGGCCTCCGACGCCGGACTCGCCTCCGCGCTCTCGGAGCTGCGCCTGGTGAAGGACGCGTGGGAGGTCGAGCAGCTCCAACTGGCCGTCGACCACACGACGGCGGGCTTCGAGGACGTCGTACGGGCCCTGCCGCGCGCGCTGGCGCATCCGCGCGGGGAGCGGTGGATCGAGGGGGTCTTCGGCCTGCGCGCCCGGGCGGAGGGCAACGGCACCGGGTACGAGACGATCGCGGCGTCCGGCGCCCACGCCTGCACCCTGCACTGGATCCGCAACGACGGCCGGCTGAACGGGGCGGAACTGCTGCTCCTGGACGCGGGCGTGGAGACGGACACCCTCTACACGGCCGACATCACCCGCACCCTGCCGCTGTCGGGCCGCTTCTCCCCCGTCCAGCGCCAGGTGTACGAGCTGGTCCTGGCCGCCCAGGAGGCGGGCATCGCGGCACTGCGCCCGGGGGCGAGCTTCGGGGACTTCCACCGGGCCGGGATGCGGGTGATAGCGGAGGGCCTGGCGGAGTGGGGCGTCCTGAAGGACGCGGAGGGCGACCTGCACCGGCGGTACACGCTGTGCAGCAGCGGCCACATGCTGGGGCTCGACGTGCACGACTGCGCGAAGGCCCGGGCGGAGACCTATCTGGACGGCGTGCTGGAGGAGGGACAGGTCCTGACGGTGGAGCCGGGCCTCTACCTCCAGCCCGACGACGAGACCCTCCCGGCGGAGCTGCGGGGCATCGGCGTCCGCATCGAGGACGACCTGGTCATCACGGCGAACGGCGCACGCCTGATGTCGGGTGCGCTGCCACGCACGGTGGCCGGGATCGAGGAGTGGATGGGCCGGCTCCTGGACACCCCCTAAGGGCTGTCCCGTAGGGCTGCGACCGGCAAGGTTCACCGGGTTGCGACGCCCGGCACGGCACTAGACGCTGTGCGGGGTGGTGAGCCGGGCGGTCAGCTCCTCGACGAAGGCCTCCAGGTGGGGTGGGCGCGGTCCGGTGCGGGTGGCACAGAACCAGGTACGGGTCAGTGGCTGCGCGCCGATGCCGACGAGGGCGAGGCCGTGCGAGGCCGCGTAGGGGGCGGCCACCCAGTTGGGCAGCACGGTCACGCCCTGGCCGCCGGCCACCATCTCGATCACCAGGTCGGTCACCACCGGCATCGTGGTGATCCGGGCCGGCCGGGCCCCGACGGGGATCGGCAGCGGCATCGACGGGATCCGCTTCTGGTCGTAGAAGTCGTAGAGGACGAGGTCGGCGCCGTCGAAGTCACGGGCGGTCAGGTGCGCGCGCGAGGCCCACGGGTGGCCGGCGGGCACCACCGCCACCATCTCGTCCTCGAACAGTCTGGTCAGCGAGACCCGGTCCATCTGCAGGTCCGGCTTGGTGACCAGCGCGACGTCGACGAGGTCGGCGAGCAGTGCCGGAATCGGCGCGTCGTCGGCAACGGTCTCGATGCGCACGTCGATGTCCGGCGCGCGCTCGCGGAAGGCGCGGAGCACGGGCGGCAGCCACGGGAAGGTCGTGCTGCACTGCGCCGTGAAGCGGACCCGCCGGTCGCGCCCGTCACGGATCTCGCGCAGGTCCCGGGCCGCCGAGTCCAGTTCGCCGAGGACGTGGTGGGCCGCGACCAGCAGTCGGCGGCCCGCGGCGTTGGGGACCAGGCGGCCCTTGCGGTCGAAGAGGGTCATACCCAGGCGGGCCTCCAGCCGGGTGAGCCGCTGGCTGAGGGCGGGCTGGCTCACGTAGAGCCGCTCGGCGGCGGCGGTCAGCGAGCCGGCCTCGGCGGTGGCGGCCAGGAGCTCCAGGTCACGCAGATCCACATCCATAACCAGGGATTATCACACGCTCCAATCTTCGTCGTGGTGTTATGAGTTGGGTGCTCCTAGGTTCGTGGTGTCAGCCGGTCGGAACCCCGACGGACGACACCGACGAAAGGCACAGCGCCATGACCGACACGCACACGGACATCAACGACACCGCCACCACCGCTCTGGTCACCGGCTCCTCCAGCGGCATCGGCCTGGACATCGCCCGCGCCTTCCTGGCGAGCGGCGCCAATGTCGTCCTGAACGGCCGGGACGCCGACCGCCTCGCCAAGGCGGCGGCCACCCTCGGTCACCCCGGGCGGATCGCGTGGGTCGCGGGTGCCATCGCCGAGCCGACGACGGGCGAGGCCCTCGTCCGTACCGCGCTCGACCGGTTCGGCCGCATCGACGTCCTGGTCAACAACGCGGGCACCTTCGCCCCCAAGCCCTTCACCGAGGTCACCGAGGAAGAACTCGACGGCTTCCTGACCGGCAACCTCAAGGGCACCTACCTCACCACCCAGGCCGTCGTACGGGCGCTGCGCGCGCAGGGCCGGGGCGGCAGCATCGTCAACATCGGCACCGTCCTGGTGGACCACGCGCTGGCGGGCTTCCCGTCCTCCGCACCGGTGGTCAGCAAGGCGGGGGTGCACGCGCTGACGACCAGCCTGGCCGCCGAACTCGCCGCCGACGGCATCCGCGTGAACCTCGTGTCCCCCGGCATCATCCGCACCCCGCTGCACGCGGGTTCCGACGTGGATTCCTTCGGCGGGCTCGCCCTGCTGAACCGGGTCGGCGAGGTCGCGGAGATCTCCGAGGCGGTGCTCTACCTCGCGGGCGCCACCTTCGTCACCGGCCACGCCCTGCGCGTGGACGGCGGCCACGTCACCGGTCGCGCCTGAGCCGCACGCCCCTCTCCCCCCTGCCCACCGGAAGGACATCCCTCACCATGCCGTACGTCAACGTCAGGATCACCCGTGAAGGCGCCACCGCCGCCCAGAAGGCCGAGATCATCGCTGGTGTGACCGACCTGCTGGTCCAGGTCCTCGACAAGGACCCGGCCACCACCTTCGTCCTCATCGACGAGGTGGAGCTGGAGGACTGGGGCGTGGGCGGCGTCCGGACGGACGAGTACCGCCGTATCCGCGCACGGAACCAGGCCGTCTCTTCCGGATGCTGACGGAAAGAGACGGCCGGCCGTCTGCGGGCGGGGTCCGGGGCGGGGACACGGCGGGGTGTCCCCGCGGGACGAGCGCGCAACCACGGACCGGCACGGCCGGGCCGCCCCGCCGTTACGGGAGGACCGCCACGCCGTCGAGCTCCACCAGGGCCTGGTCGTCCCAGAGGCGGACCACGCCGATGACGGCCATCGCCGGATAGTCGCGGCCCGCCGACCGCCGCCAGATGCGGCCCAGTTCGGCCGCGTGGGTCCGGTACGCCGCCACGTCCACCGCGTACACCGTCACCCGGGCCAGGTCCGCCGGGGTGCCACCCGCCGCGGCGAGGGCCGCCAGGAGGTTGGCGAGGGCGACCTCGAACTGCTCCGGCAGGCTCTCGCCCACCACCTTGCCCCCGCCGTCCAGGGCGGTCTGGCCCGCCAGGAACACCAGCCGGGTGCCGGTCGCCGCGACCGCGTGCGAGAAACCCGTCGCGGGCGACAGCTCCGCCGGGTTGATCCGGTCCAGGCTCATCGCGCCGTCACCGCCCCGTACAGCTCCTTCGCGATGATCGTGCGCTGCACCTCGCTCGCCCCCTCGTAGATCCGCGGTGCCCGCACCTCCCGGTAGAGGTGTTCGAGCAGGTGGCCGCGCTGGAGGGCAACCGCGCCGTGCAGCTGGACCGCGTGGTCGACCACGTACTGGGCCGTCTCTGTGGCCAGCAGTTTCGCCATCGCCGCCCGGCGCGGGACGTCACCGGCGCCCCGGTCGTAGGCCCCGGCCGCCGCGTACACCAGCAGCCGGGCCGCCTCCGTGCGGGTGGCCATCTCGGCCACCCGGTGCGCCACCGCCTGGAGATCGCTCAGCGTTCCGCCGAACGCGGTCCGGTCCGCCGTGTACGCGAGCGTCGCGTCCAGCGCGGCCCGGGCCATGCCCACCGCGAAGGCGCCGACGCTCGGCCGGAAGAGGTTCAGGGTGTCCATCGCGACGCGGAAGCCCCGCCCGGGTTCGCCGAGCAGGTCCCGCGGGCCGACCGGCACCCCGTCGAAGGTGAGCGTGCCGATCGGGTGCGGGGAGAGCATGTCCAGGGGTGCGCCGGAGAGTCCGGGGCGGTCGGCCGGGACCAGGAAGGCCGAGACCCCCTTCGCCCCCGGCCCCTCGCCCGTTCGGGCGAACACGGTGTAGAAATCCGCCTCGGGGGCGTTGGAGATCCAGCACTTCTCACCGCCGAGCCGCCAGCCGCCCCCGCCGGCCGGGTCGGGCGTCGCCGCCAGCGTCAGCGCCGCCGCGTCCGAGCCCGCCCCCGGCTCGCTCAGCGCGAAGGCCGCCACCGCCCGCCCGGCGCGCACCTGCGGCAGCCAGCGCTCCCGCTGCTCCTCGCTCCCCGCCCGCAGGACCGGGTACGCACCGAGCCCCTGCAGGGCGAGCGCCGTCTCGGCCTCCGTGCAACCGTAGGCGAGGGATTCCCGCAGCAGGCACAGTTCCAGCGCGCCCGAGGCGAACACCCGCTCCAGCAGGCCCAGCTCCCCCAGCGCCGCCAGCAGCGGCCGGTTGACCCGCCCCGGCTCCCCCTTCTCGGCCAGCGGCCGCAGCCGCTGCACCGCCAGTGCGCGCAACTGCCCGCACCACTCCTCCTGGTCCACCCCGAGCGCGAATCCGGTCATCCGAATATCCCCGCATCTATCGCGTCCTGTTGACTGCCGTCACCATCACGATACGCTCCTGGAAGGAGCTTCCGGCCGTGGCCGGAGGAACCACCGCACGGCCGGCTCCACCCCACCCCGGACCGCTGCAAGGGGGGCGACCCGCCTTGGACCTCAAGCCTTCGGCTCACACCGACACCTTCGCCCGTGACCATCTGCCACCGGCGGACACCTGGCCGGAGCTCCTCTTCGATCTGCCCGAACTGGCCTACCCGGACCGCCTGAACTGCGGAGCCGAGCTGCTCGACGCCACCATCGCCCGGTTCGGTCCCGCGGGCGCCGACCGCCCGGCCTTCCGCAGCGCCGCGGGCGAGGTGTGGACGTACGGCGGTCTGCGCGAGCGCGTGGACCGCCTGGCCCACACGCTCACCGCCGACCTCGGCGTGGTCCCCGGCAACCGGGTGCTCCTGCGCGGGCCCACCGGCCCCTGGCTCGCCGCCTGCTGGCTCGCGGTGATGAAGGCGGGAGCGGTGGCCGTCACCGTACTGCCCCAGCAGCGCGCGCAGGAGCTGGCCACGGTGTGCGCGATGGCCCGGGTGGGGCACGCCCTGTGCCATGCGGACGTGCTGGACGACCTGGTCAAGGCCGAGGTGCCGGGGCTGCGGATCACCGTGTACGGGGGCGGGGACCCGGGGGACCTGCTCCGGCTGGCCGAGAGACATCCCGACCCGTTCCCGGCCGCCCCGACCTCCGCGGACGACGTCGCCCTGATCGCCTTCACCTCCGGGACCACCGGGCGGCCCAAGGGCTGCATGCACTTCCACCGCGATCTGCTCGCCGTCGCCGACACCTTCTCCCGCAGCGTGCTGCGGCCCCGCCCGGACGACGTCTTCGCGGGCAGCCCGCCGCTCGGCTTCACCTTCGGCCTCGGCGGACTGGTCGTCTTCCCGCTGCGCGCCGGGGCCTCGGCGCTGCTGCTGGAGGAGGCGGTGCCGCGCCGGCTGCTGCCCGCGCTCGCGGAGCACCGGGTGACGGTGCTGTTCACCGCGCCCACCGCGTACCGGACGATGCTGGACGCGCTGGGCCCGTACGACGTGGGCATGTACGACCTGTCGGCGCTGCGCCGCTGCGTCTCGGCCGGGGAAAACCTGCCCGCCGCCACCTGGCAGGCCTGGTACGAGCGCACCGGCCTGCGGATCATCAACGGCATCGGGGCGACCGAGCTGCTGCACATCTTCATCTCCGCCGCCGACGAGGACATCCGGCCCGGGACGACGGGCCGGGTGGTCCCGGGCTGGGAGGCCCGGGTGGTGGACCGGGCCGGCCGCCCGGTCCCGGACAACGAGCCGGGGCTGCTGGCCGTGCGCGGCCCGGTGGGCTGCCGCTACCTGGCCGATCCCCGGCAGGGGGAGTACGTACAGGGCGGGTGGAACCTGACCGGTGACACCTACGTCCGCGATCCGGAGGGCTACTTCCGCTACGTCGCCCGGGCGGACGACATGATCGTCTCGGCGGGCTACAACATCGCGGGCCCCGAGGTGGAGGAAGCCCTGCTGCGCCACCCGGACGTGGTGGAGGCGGCGGTGGTGGGCCTCCCGGACGAGCGGCGCGGGCAGATCGTGGTGGCGTACACCGTGGCACGCGACGGCGCGGTGCTGACGGAGGAGGTCCTGCGCACCTTCATGCGGGCGGAACTGGCCCCGCACAAGTGCCCGCGCTCCTTCGTCTTCCTCCCCGCCCTCCCCCGTACCGCGACGGGCAAACTGCAGCGCTTCCGGTTGCGTGATCCCGGCGCCCGGCCCGATCCGCCCGACAGGATCTAGAGTGAACCCGTGGTCGAGCAGCACACTCCGCGATCCCTGATCGTCACGTTCTACGGAGCCTACGGGCGGGCCTTCGAGGGCCCGGTCCCGGTGGCCGCGCTGATCCGCCTGCTGGGCGCGGCCGGCGTGGACGCCCCGTCGGTCCGCTCGTCGGTGTCCCGGCTGAAGCGGCGCGGCTTCCTGCTGCCCGAGCGGGCGGCGGACGGCTCGGCGGCGTACGGGCTCTCCGAGGAGGCGCGGCAGCTGCTGGACGACGGCGACCGCCGGATCTACGGCAGCCCGCGGCTGTCGGAGGAGTGGCTGGTGGCGGTGTTCTCGGTCCCGGAGCAGGAGCGGGACAAGCGGCACCTGCTCCGCTCGCGGCTGGCCCGGCTCGGCTTCGGCGCGGTGGCGCCGGGCGTGTGGATCGCCCCGGCCCGGCTGTCCGAGGAGACCGCGCACACCCTGGAGCGGCTGCACCTGACCCCGTACGTGGAACTCTTCCGCGGCACCCACCTCGGTTTCGCCCCGACCGCCGAGGCGGTGGCCCGCTGGTGGGACCTGGCGGCCCTGGCCAAACAGCACGAGGAGTTCCTCGACCTGCACGAACCCGTCCTGCGCGCGCTCCGGCCGGGCCCGGAGCCGACCCCGGAGGAGGCCTACCGGGGCTACCTCCTCGCCCTGGACACCTGGCGCCGCCTCCCGTACGCCGACCCGGGCCTGCCGCGGGATCTGCTGCCCGCGGACTGGCCGGGCGACCGGGCGGCGGCGGTCTTCGCCGAGCTGCACGAGCGGCTGCGCGATGCCGGGGAGCGCTTCGCGCAACCGTGACCGGCCGGGGGGACGTCGTACCGGCTGGCCGGCCTGGTCGCCCCGGCCGGGCGGGCCCGGCCCGCCACCGCGGCGGACGTCCCGCTGCTGCTGGAGTGGATCGCGGCCTTCAAGGCGGAGGCGGGCGTTCCGGGCAGCGCCTCCGAGGCCGTGCTGCGCGACCGGATCTCCTACGGCGGGATCCGGCTGTGGGAGCACGCCGGGACTCCCGTCTCGCTGGCCGGCTTCTCCCGCCCGATCGGCCGGGCCTCCCGCGTCGGCCCCGTCTACACCCCGCCCGGGCGCCGCGGCCGCGGCTACGCCGCCGGGGTCACGCACGCGATGAGCGAAGCGGCGTACGCGGCCGGCGCCACCGAGGTCCTGCTCTTCACGGACCTGGCCAACCCCACCAGCAACGGCGTCTACCTGCGCCTGGGTTACGCCCCGGTCGAGGACCGCGCCGAGATCGTCCCGGCGTGACGGGCCGGGCCGGGCCGGGCCTTGACCTCAAGTCTCCTTGAGGTTCAAGGATGGTCCACATGACGACCGAAAGCGCAGCCCGGACCGCTGACATCGAAGCCATTCACCAGGTGGTGGCCGCCGTCGAGGCCTCGCAGCAGGCCAAGGACCCCGAGGCCTTCCTCTCCCTCTTCCACCCCGACGCCCTGTGGACAACCGGCGGCGGCAAGGTCCTCATCGGCCTGGACGCCATCTCCGAGTTCACCCGCGCGGTCCTCCCCGGCGCGAGCTGGGACGGCCAGGTCAGTTACACCGTCACCCACCTCCGGTTCCTCCGCCCGGACGTGGCCGCGGTCAAGGTCAGCCAGCTCTACCACTCGGCCGACGGCCCCGGGGACGAGGGCGTCCCGACGTACGTGATGACCAAGGAGGACGACGGCCGCTGGCTCCTGACCGTCTGCCAGAACACCCAGGTCCCGAAGGCTTAGGGGGTGTCTCAGTGGGGGCCCGCCCCGCCCGCGCTCGTATTCGGGTGAACCTCGGCCCGGCCGGAGGTGCGGGGACGGCCGTACCGGCGTGGCGTGATCCCTGGCACGGAATACAAGGCGGGACAAACTCCCACAGAGAGGCCCACGTCTCCCATGCGCCGTCGTTTCCTGCTCGCCGCCTCCGCCGCGGCGACCGCCTTCACCGCCACCCTGTCACTCGCCCTGACCGCACCCGCCGCCTCCGCCGGGACGGGTGGGGGCGGGGACGAGCACGAGCCCTGGGTGGTACGCACTGCCGCGCAGCGCACGGACGCCAGGGCGTTCCGTTCGCTGTGCGGCGAGCAGAAGGAGGGCAGACCCGAGCGCCGCACGTTCCCGCTGTTCGGGCGCGGCAAGGGCTTCACCGCGGTGCAGGACTTCCAGCGCCAGGAGCCGGACGGCACGGTGTACTGGGGCGGACATGACCCGAAGAACCCGGAGAACACCATCTCCGTGTCCGCCATCGGGGCCTGCACCGAAGGGCCGGTCACCCTCTCCGGCGTCATCACGATCGGCTTCCGCCAGTACGCGTACCAGCCGCTGGCCAAGCGCCCGGGCTGGTACGAGCTGCAGGAGATCGACTCCCTCGCGCTGCCGCCCAGCGGGCGCGGTATCGACACGGTCGAGGTCCCCGCGAAGAAGCCGCACCACCCGCACCACCCGCACAAGCCGCACAAGCCGCAGAGGCCGGGTCTGAGGGCCGCCACGCCCAACGACCCCGCCGCCATCGACATCGTCGTCGCCTACACGCCGGCCAGCGTCGCCGTGATGGGCAGTGTCCAGGCGGTCCAGGGGCAGATCACCTACGGCGTGAACCAGCTCAACAGGGCGCTCGCCACCGACAACGTGCCGGCCAGCGTGCACGTCGTCCACACCTACCAGACCGCGGCGACCGGTGTCCCCCGCGAGAACGTGAACACCCTGCTCGACATGGTCCGCGACCCCGCGAACACGGTCCTCGGCGCCACGGCCGCCGCCCGGCGGAACCAGTACGGCGCCGACCTCGTGGCGCTGCTCGCCTCCGTCCCCATCGAGGACAGCTCCGGGGCGGCGACCCGGCCCGAACCGGGCCCGACCGCGACGACCGACAGTGCCGCGTTCTCGGTCACCAGCATCGGGTCCGTGACGGCCTGGGAGAACCTCGCGCACGAGATCGGCCACAACTTCGGCATGCAGCACGACCGCCTGACGGTCGCGCGCCAGAACGGAACCACCCCCGCGGGCACGTTCAACTACGGCTGGGTCACGCCGAACGGCCAGCACCGCACGCTCATGGCCTACTCCAACGCCTGCCCCCAGGCGTGCAACGTGGTCAACTCGTACTCCACCCCCGATCGCACCTGGAACGGCCAGATCCTGGGCAACGCCCTGAACAACAACGCCGCCGTCGCGCTGCAGAACGCGGACATCCTGGCCGGATACCGCGCCTCCCTCGTGACCAACCGCAGCTCCCTCACCCTGCTGCACGACCCCGCGGGCGCGGGCACGGTCCGGGTCAGCGAGTACGGTCCGTACGACCCCGGCACGCAGGTCACCGTCACCGCCATCCCGAACCCCGGCTTCCGGTTCGACGCCTGGGCGGTCGACGGTTTCGAGCTGGAAGGGAACAACCCGAACTACCAGCTCACCATGAACGCGGACCGGACCATCAACGCCCTGTTCGCCCCGATCGCGCAGCCGTAACCGTCCCGCCGACGGGCCGCCGCCCAGATGAATGATGCGAAGGGTTGGTGGTCACAGGCGGTCAGCGAGCGCATGACGGGCTGGCCGGTGTGGTCGTTGGCATCCGTGAGCCGGGGCGGGATCCCGACGACGGGGCGCCACGGCGCCAGGTACGGCGATTCCTTCAGCAGGTCGTCGGTCTTCACGTAGAGCGCGGTCGCGAGGGAGTCCAGGTCTGGCGTCACAACCGGCCTTTGGACTCCCTCGCTTCATGTCATGCGCGCCAGCGAGCCCTTCTGTGACTTGCCAGGACAGGTGTCACCAATCTGGCAGGGACGTCCACCACGGATCTGTTCGAGATGCCTGGGCGCAGCGGCATCAGCCTGGCGGGTGATGGCCGCCGTGCACATCACCAGGGCACCACGCCGGCGTCGTCGAAGAACTGTCCGGTGGGGCCGTCGTCGGGCAGGGTCGCGAGTTTGACGGCGATCGCCGCGCCCTGTTCGGGGGTGCGCACGCCGCGGAAGCCGTTGAGGTCGGTGGCGACGTAGCCGGGGCAGCCGGTGTTGATCAGGATGTTCGTGCCGCTCAGCTCCCGGGCGTACTGGAGGGTGACGGCGTTCAGGAACGTCTTCGACGGCGCGTACGCCACGGCCACCGGACCCGTCATCTGCTCAGCAGCGGTTCCTGACTGCCGGGTGAGGGAGCCGACACTGCTGGACATGTTCACGATCCGCGGTGCGGCGGAGCGGCGCAGCAGCGGCAGCATCGCGTTGGTGACGCGGATGACGCCGATCACGTTGGTGTCCACGACCGTGTGGATGGTGGCGGGGTCGATCCGGGTGGGCTCCTGTGGCATGGCGCCTGCGATGGCGGCGTTGTTGACGAGCACGTCGAGGCGTCCGGCCTGTTCGTCGATCAGCCGTGCGGCGGCGGCCGCGCTCGCGTCGTCGGTCACGTCCAGCGGTACGGCGAACGCGTCGATGCCGGCGGCGCGCAGTTTCTCCACCGCGGCGCTTCGGCGCTGGTCGTCGCGGGCGCCGACGCCGACGCTCCAGCCGAGGGCGCCCAGGCCTGCGGCGATCTCGTAGCCGATTCCCTTGTTCGCGCCGGTGACCAGCGCGATCGTCCGTTCAGTCATAGGGACGATGCTGCCTTCGGACCTCGGCGGGAGTCCAAGACCGATTGGGTACGCAACGATACCGTCAGGGTATTGATCCGGGATAGCGTGGCCGGATGGAGACCCGGGAACTGCGGTATTTCGTCGCTGTCGCTGAAGAGCTGCACTTCGGGCGTGCCGCGCAGCGGCTCGGGATCGCGCAGCCACCGTTGTCACGGGCGATCCAGCGGCTCGAACGCCGGCTCGGGGCAGTGCTGTTGGATCGGACCAGTCGCGCTGTCACGCTGACCGAGGCCGGCTCGGTGCTGTTGGTCGAGGGCCGAGCGGCTCTCGACGCGGTCGGGGCCGCCGAGCGTCGGACCCGCCGCGCCGCCCTTTCCGTGACCGGCCGCCCCGGCCTGGTCCTGGTCACGAAGGCCAGCGCGTCCAGGGAACTGCTGGCGAGACTGCTCGACGCGTACGCCGCCGAACCCGGCGCGGTCCCCGTCGACGTCATCCTGTGCGGTCCGGCCGAGCAGGAACGACTCCTGCGCGAGGGCCGGGCCGACGTGGCGCTGCTGCACCGGCCGTTCGACTCGACGGCCGGATTCCACACCGAAGAGCTCAGCACGGAGAGTCAGGTTGTGGTCCTGCCGGCCGGGCATCCGCTCACCGCCCGGGCCCATGTGCACATGGCCGACATCACCGCGCTGCCGGGCCTGCCCCTCCCACGCTGGCCCGACCCCGACGGCACCTACCCGCCCGGCCCCGGCCCGCAGGTCCGCGACCATGCGCAGTTGTTGCAGCTCGTCGCGCTCGGCCGTGCCTGTGCGGTCTCACCGGAGTCGTGCCGAGCCCAACTGCACGGTGACCTCGCCGCCGTGCCCGTGCTGGACGCGCCGACAGTCACCACCGTGATCGCCTGGCCACCGCACAGCCGGTCCAAAGCCGTCGCCGACCTCATCCGGACTGCGACACGTCTCCCGTAGCGCCCACACGCCCGGCCAGGCTCCACCCATCGTGGCCCGGCTCAGGCGGCAGATCGCGGTGGGTGCACGCGGCTGGTGTCAGTCTGCGCGACCAGGTGACATCCATCTCGACCACTCACACCTTCGCATCATTCATCTAGCCGCGGCCCGCCGGCGGTTTGCGGCTGCCCGCGCGGTACGGGGCCGGCCAGGGCGCGCCGGGGCCTTCGTAGGACTGCTCGGCGGCCGCGTGCAGGGTCCAGTGGGGGTCGTAGAGGTGGGGGCGGCCGAGGGCGCAGAGGTCGGCGCGGCCGGCCAGCAGCAGGGAGTTCACGTCGTCCCAGGAGGAGATGGCGCCGACCGCGATGACCGGGACGCCGAGCGCGTTGCGGATCCGGTCGGCATACGGGGTCTGGTACGAGCGCCCGTACTCGGGGGCCTCGTCCGCGACCACCTGGCCCGTCGAGACGTCGATGGCGTCCGCGCCACGGGCGGCGAAGGCGGCCGCGATCCGTACCGCCTCCTCGGGCGAGGTGCCCCCGGCTGCCCAGTCGGTGGCCGAGAGCCGGACCGTCATCGGGCGGTCCTCGGGCCACACCGCGCGGACCGCGTCGAAGACCTCCAGGGGGAAGCGCAGCCGGTTCTCCAGGGAGCCGCCGTATTCGTCGTCGCGGTGGTTGGTCAAGGGGGACAGGAAGCCGGAGAGCAGGTAGCCGTGGGCGCAGTGCAGTTCGAGCAGGTCGAATCCGGCGTCGGCGGCGCGGACGGCGGCGGCAGCGAAATCGGAGCACAGCGCCGCCAGGTCCTCGCGCGCCAGGGCGCGCGGGAACGCCGAGACGCCCGGCCGGTAGGGCAGCGCGGAGGCGGCCACCAGGGGCCAGTTGCCGTGGGGCAGGGGGTCGTCCATGCCCTCCCACATCACCCGCGTCGAGCCCTTGCGGCCCGCGTGCCCGAGCTGGACGCCGAGGGCGGTACCGGGCGCCGAGGTGTGGACGAAGTCGGCGATCCGCTTCCAGGCGGCCGCCTGCTCCTGGGTGTAGAGGCCGGTGCAGCCGGGGGTGATGCGGCCCTCGGCGGACACGCAGACCATCTCCGTCATCACCAGCCCGGCCCCGCCGAGGGCCCGTCCGCCCAGGTGGACGAGGTGGAAGTCGCCCGGCAGCCCGTCTTCGGCCGAGTACATGTCCATGGGTGAGACGACGACCCGGTTGCGCAGGGTCAGGCCCCGCAGGGTGAAGGGCGTGAACATCGCGGGAGTGCCGTCCGGGCAGCCGAAGTCCCCTTCCACGGCCCGCGTGAACCGTGCGTCGCGCATCCGCAGGTTGTCGTGCGTGACCCGGCGGCTGCGGGTGAGGAGGTTGAAGGCGAACTGCCGGGCGGGCTGGTCGACGTATCCGGCGATCTCCTCGAACCAGTGCCGGCTCGCGGCCGCCGCCCGCTGGGTGCTGGCGACCGCCGGGCGGCGGGCCGTCTCGTACGCGGCGAGGGCGGCCGGGACGTCGCCTGGCGCGGCGCCCACGGCCTCGGCGAGCGCGAGCGCGTCCTCCACCGCCAGTTTGGTCCCCGACCCGATGGAGAAGTGGGCGGTGTGCGCCGCGTCGCCGAGCAGCACCGTGTTGCCGTGCGACCAGCGCTCGTTGACGACGGTACGGAACTGCGTCCACGCGGAGCGGTTGCCGTGCAGCGGGCGCCCGCGCAGGGCCTCGCTGAAGATCTTGGCGCAGCGGGCCGCCGACTCGTTCTCGTCGTACAGGTCGAAGCCGGCCGCCCGCCACACCTCGTCGCGCATCTCCACGATCACCGTGGAGGCGTCGGCCGCGTAGGGGTAGGCGTGCAGCTGCATCACCCCGTGCTCGGTCTCCGCGATCTCGAAGCGGAAGGCGTCGAAGGCGAAGTCGGCGGCGAGCCAGATGTAGCGGCAGCGGCCGCCGGTCAGTGTCGGCCCGTAGTGCGCGGCGCCGGCCTCCCGGATCGCGCTGTGCACCCCGTCGGCCGCGACCACCAGGTCGTACGAGGCCGCGAGCTCGGCGGCCGCCGGGGCCTCGGAGCTGAAGCGGAGGCGGACGCCGAGGCCCGCGCAGCGCTCGTGCAGGATCTCCAGCAGCCGGCGCCGCCCGATGGCCGCGAAGCCGTGGCCGCCGGAGGTCAGCAGCCGGCCGCGGTGGACGATGTCCACATCGTCCCAGCGCACGAACTCCGCGCTCAGGGCCGTGTGGACGACGGTGTCGGCCCGTTCGATGCCGCCGAGTGTCTCGTCGGAGAGCACCACGCCGAAGCCGAAGGTGTCGTCCGGGGCGTTGCGCTCCCAGACCTCCACCGTGTGGCCCTGGCGGGCCAGCAGCGCGGCGGCGTACAGCCCTCCCGGTCCCCCGCCGACGACGGCGACCCGCATGGCACCAGGAGCCATGTGACTACCTGCCCTTCCACTCCGGCGGCCGCTTCCCGGTGAAGGCCGCGTGGAACTCCGCGTAGTCCTGGCCGTGCATCAGCAGGGCCTGGGTGGAGGCGTCCAGTTCCACGGACGCCGCCAGGGGCATGTCGAGCTCGGCGGTGAGCAGGGCCTTGGTCTGCGCGTGGGCGAGGGCGGGGCCCGCGGCCAGGCGCGCGGCGAGTTCGGCGGCCCGTACGTGGGCCTTGCCCTCCTCGGTGAGCTCGCTGAGCAGGCCGATCCGCTCGGCCTCGGCCGCGTGGACGGGCTCTCCGAGCATCAGCAGGCGGGTGGCGTGGCCGAGGCCGACGACCCGGGGCAGCAGGTACGCCGCGCCCATGTCGCCGCCGGAGAGACCGACGCGGGTGAAGAGGAAGGCGAAGCGGGCGGTGGGGTCGGCGATCCGGAAGTCGGCGGCGAGCGCGAGGACGGCTCCGGCCCCGGCGGCCACCCCGTGCACGGCGGCGATCACCGGGAAGGGGCATTCGCGGATGGCGCGCACCACCTGGCCGGTCATCCGGTTGAAGTCGAGGAGCTGGGCGGTGTCCATGGCGAGGGTGGCGCCGATGATCTCGTCGACGTCCCCGCCGGAGCAGAAGCCGCGCCCCTCGCCGCCGAGCACGAGGGCGCGTACGGAGCGCTCACGGGACAGTTCGCCGAGCAGATCGCGCAGGTCGGCGTAGGCGCCGAAGGTGAGCGCGTTCAGCTTCTCGGGGCGGTCGAAGGTGACGGTGGCGACGCCGTCCTGCCGGGTGACCCGGAGGTGGTGCCACCGTTCGGTCGCTGGTGTGGAACCGGTGAAGGGGCTCACCTCACCGACGGTATCACCAGATCGTGACTGCCGTCACAGAAGCGCGACACATTCGTCCCGTCGGGGTGCCTGCCGGAATGAGAATTCGACTTCGTATCGTTGAAACCGGGAGTTCGCCACTCCCCGCCCGACCCCGACCCGACCCCGGCCCTCACCGGCCCCAGACCCCGGAACGGACGGCCCTTCCTTGCCCGACGCCTCCGCCTGGCGGATCGCCCTGCCCCACACGGCTGCCGCCGTACCCATGGCCCGCACCCTCGTCCGCACCGCGCTGGCCGACGCCGACGCGCCCGCCGACCGGGACACCGCGGAACTCCTGACGGCGGAACTGGTCGCCAACGCCGTGGAGCACACCGGCTCCGGCGCCTCGATCGAGCTGGTCGTGGAACTGCGCGCGAACGGCTGCCAGGTCGAGGTCCATGACGGCGATCCGTGCCCGCCCGGCGACCTGTCGGCCCGTCCGGACGCCGGCCGGCCCGACCCCTGGCTGGAGCACGGCCGCGGCCTGCTGCTGATCCGGAGCCTGAGCTCCGACTGCGGCCACCGCCCCACCCCGCACGGCAAGGCCGTGTGGTTCACCCTGCCCGCACAGCGGACCGGCCCCGCCGGCGTATGACGCGGCGTATGACTATGCGTCACCCCGGGCGGACCGACCGGGCCGGGCGAGGGTGGCGACGAGCACGGCCTTGATGGTGTGCAGCCGGTTCTCGGCCTCGTCGAAGACGATGGAGTGCTCCGACTCGAACACCTCGTCCGTCACCTCCAGGGAGTCGAGCCCGTGCCGCTCGTGGATCTCCCGGGCCACCTTGGTGCCGAGGTCGTGGAAGGCCGGCAGGCAGTGCATGAACTTCACGTCCGGGTTCCCGGTGGCGCGCAGCACGTCCATGGTCACCGCGTACGGGGACAGGACCGCGATCCGCTCGTCCCAGACCTCCTTGGGCTCCCCCATGGACACCCAGATGTCGGTCACGACGAAGTCCGCCCCGGCGACCCCCTCGGTGACCTCCTCGGTCAGGGTGAGCCGGGCCCCGCTCTCCGCCGCGAGCTCCCGCGCCGCGGCCACCACCGACTCGGCGGGCCAGTAGGACCGGGGCGCGACGATCCGCACGTCCATGCCCAGCAGTGCACCGGTCACGAGGTAGGAGTTGCCCATGTTGAAGCGGGCGTCGCCGAGGTAGGCGAAGGCGATCCGGTGCAGCGGCTTGGTGGTGTGCTCGGTCATGGTGAGCAGGTCGGCCAGCATCTGGGTCGGGTGCCAGTCGTCGGTGAGTCCGTTGAAAACGGGGACGCCCGAGTGGGCGGCGAGCTCCTCGACGGCCTGCTGGCTGTCGCCCCGGTACTCGATCCCGTCGAACATCCGGCCCAGCACGCGGGCGGTGTCCTTGACCGACTCCTTGTGGCCCATCTGGGAGCCTGCGGGGTCGAGGTAGGTGGTGTGCGCACCCTGGTCCGCAGCGGCGACCTCGAAGGCGCAGCGGGTCCGGGTGGAGGTCTTCTCGAAGATCAGCGCGATGTTCCTGCCCTGGAGCAGGCGCTGCTCGACCCCGGCCTTCTTGGCGGCCTTCAGGTCGGCGGCGAGCTCGATCAGACCGCGGAACTCGGCGGCCGTGAAGTCCAGCTCCTTGAGAAAACTGCGGCCGGCGAGGTCGGTGGCCATGGGGTCGCTCCAGCGTCACGGTGACAGGGGATGTTGGAAGTCTATACGATCCTCTGTATTGATATACAGACCGGGCCCGGGGCCTTTCCCCGGGCCCGGGACCCCTCCCCCCGGGCGCGCGCCCGCCTCAGACCGCGTCCCGCTCGACGGGACAGCTCATGCAGCGCGGCCCGCCCCGGCCCCGCCCCAGCTCGCTGCCCGGGATCTCGATCACCTCGATGCCCATCTTGCGCAGGTGCGTGTTGGTCGTCACGTTCCGCTCGTAGGCGACCACCACCCCGGGCTCCACGGCGAGCACGTTGCACCCGTCGTCCCACTGCTCGCGCTCCGCCGAGTGCACGTCCTGCGTCGCGGTCAGCACCCGGATCGAGTCCAGGCCGAGCGCCCCCGCGATGGCCCGGTGCATGTGGTCCTCCGGGTGGTCGGTGACCTTCAGCTCCTGCGGCCCGCCGCCCGGCTCGATCGTGTAGGAGGGGAGCATGCCGAGCCCGGCGTACTGAGTAAACGTATCTCCGTCCACCATCGTCATCACCGTGTCCAGGTGCATGAAGGCCCGGGACTTGGGCATGTCCAGCGCCACGATGGACGTCGCCGAACCGGCGGCGAACAGGCCGCGTGCCAGCATCTCCACCGCCTGCGGGGTGGTCCGCTCGCTCATCCCGATCAGCACCGCCCCGTTGCCGATGACCAGTACGTCCCCGCCCTCGATCGTCGACGGGTAGTCCGCCTGCCCCTGCGACCAGTAGTGGAAGGCACCGGAGGTGGTGAAGAGCGGGTGGTGCTTGTAGATCGCCTCGAAGTGGACCGTCTCGCGCTGCCGGGCGGGCCAGCGCATCGCGTTGATGGACACCCCGTCGTAGATCCAGGCGGAGGTGTCCCGGGTGAAGAGGTGGTTGGGCAGCGGGCCCAGCAGGAAGCCGTCCAGGTCCAGGGCGTGGAAGCGCACCGACACCGGCTCGGCGTGCCGCTCCAGGAACTCCCGCTTGGTCATCCCGCCGACCAGGGCCTCCGCCAGCTCGGCCGAGGTCAGCCCGTCGAAGACCGACCGCAGGTGGTCGGTGGCGAGCGGCCCGTACTCCTTCTCGTCGAAGACCCGGTCCAGTACGAGGTGTCTCGCCTCCGGGATGTCGAGGGCCTCGCACAGGAGGTCACCGAAGAGGTGGACCTCCACGCCCCGGTCCCGCAGCACGTCCGCGAAGCCGTCGTGCTCCTGGCGGGCCCGGCGCACCCACAGCACGTCGTCGAAGAGGAGTGCGTCCTTGTTGCTCGGTGTGAGCCGCTTCAGCTCCAGGTCGGGCCGGTGGAGGATGACGCGGCGAAGCCGCCCGGTCTCGGAGTCGACATGGAATCCCATGCCGTACACATTCCCAGACCGAACGGCTTTTTGACGTGGCGTCCGCTCAGCGGGGGCTGGTGAGGCCGAGAAGCGCCGAGGGGGCCCCGGTGAGCTCCGGGGTGGTCAGGCCCAGTTCGGGCGCGGTCAGGTTCGGCACTCCGGAGTTGGAGGCGTCCGGCATCGTCAGCAGACCACCGGCGACCAGGCCGGGGGTCTGGGCGAGCAGGTCGGCGGACGGCGCCTCGACGGAACTCTCGCCGTCCGTCTCCGGCTTGCCCAGCAGGTTCGGCACCGGGGAGGTGACGAGGGTGCTGCCGAGCTCGGTGGCGATCGGGAGTGACGGGAGCAGTGGGGTCGGAAGCATGTTCCCCTTGTGGAAGCGGGGCGCCTCGGGCGCTCCCACGACCGGCATCGGCACGCCCGTGCCCACGCGCGGGGTGTCCACGCCCAGCGTGGTCTTCACGGCGTCCAGCGGGACATCGACCGGCACCGACTGGGCCACGGCCGGGGTGGCCGCTCCGGCCGCAGCCATACAGGTCATGAGCGCCGCAATGCTTCCGCGCGCGGTCATCTTCATAGGTGACGTTCCGTCCTTCCAGGGTCGCGGACATTCCGCTGCCCTGGTTGAACGATCCCGTCGGTGGTTTCCCCGGAGTTCTCCGCGAAAGTTCCCCCATACGACCTAATTCGAGGCCGTACGGGGGCCACTCCTTTACGGGCCGTGCTGACGCGGCCCCCTCGCGCGGCCGATGCCGGCTCACAGGCGCGGGTCGACCGGCTCCGACTCCAGCGCGAGCACCGCGAAAACCGCCTCGTGGACCCGCCACAGCGGCTCGTCGGCCGCCAGCCGGTCCAGCGCCTCCAGCCCGAGCGCGTACTCGCGCAGGGCGAGCGAGCGCTTGTGCCCGAGGAACCGCTCGCGCAGCCGCTCCAGGTGGTCCGGACGGGTGTACTCCGGGCCGTAGATGATCCGCAGGTACTCGCGCCCGCGCACCTTGACCCCGGGCTGGACCAGCCGGCCCTTGCCGTCCTTGGCGTACGCCTGGAGCGGCTTGACGACCATGCCCTCGCCGCCGGCGGCCGTCAGCTCCAGCCACCAGTCGGTGCCGGCCCGTACGGAATCCTCGTCCGCGGTGTCCACCAGGATCCGGCCGGTGCGGCGCAGCAGTCCGGTACCGGCAGGTCTGTTGGCGTCGTCGGCTTCAACCAGCCGGTCCAGCCAGAACAACTGCTCGTCGTGGGGCACCGCGGCCAGCGACCGCCCGGCCACCGCCAGCAGCTGGAATGGCGCGAACCGTACGCCGTCCAGACCGTCGGTGGTCCAGCAGTAGCGCCGGTAGGAGTCGGTGAAGGCGGCCGCGTCGGCGGCCCGGCCGCGCTGGCGCTCCAGCAGCTCGCCGGTGTCGACGCCCCGGGCGGTGGCCGCCTCCAGGGCGGCGATGGCGCCCGGGAAGACGGCGCCGGAGGCCGCGCCGACGGCGGCGTACTGGTTGCGCAGCAGTGCGGCGGACTTCAGGGACCAGGGCAGGAGTTCCCCGTCGAGCAGCAGCCAGTCGGTGTCGAGCTCCTCCCAGAGGCCCGCGTCGGTGACCGCCGAGCGCAGCCGGGTGAGGACCTCCTCGGTGACCTCGGGATCCTTGAAGAAGGGCCGTCCGGTGCGGGTGTAGACGGAGCCCGTCGGACCGTCGACCCCGAAGCGGGTCCGGGCCGCGTCGGCGTCCTTGCAGACGAGGACGGTGGCGCGGGAGCCCATGTGCTTCTCCTCGCACACCACCTGGGCGATGCCGTCCTTGCGGTACTGGGCGAAGGCCTCGGCCGGGTGCTCCAGATAGCCCTCCTCGCGGGAGGTGGCCGTGGGCGCCATGGTGGGCGGCAGGTACGGGACGAGGCGGGGGTCCACCGCGAAGCGGCTCATGACCTCCAGGGCCGCAGCCGCGTTCTCCTCGCGCACGTTCACGTTGCCCAGGTGCCGGGTCTCCACGACCCGTCGGCCGTGCACGTCCGCCAGGTCGAGCGGGCGGCCGTCGTGCCCGCCCGGCGCCTCGGCGACGAGCGGCTTGACCGGCTCGTACCAGACCTTCTCGGCCGGTACGTCGACCAGTTCGCGCTCGGGCCAGCGCAGGGCGGTCATCCGGCCGCCGAAGACGGCGCCGGTGTCGAGGCAGATGGTGTTGTTGATCCAGGTGGTGTCGGGGACCGGGGTGTGGCCGTAGACCACGACGGCCTTGCCGCGGTAGTCCTCGGCCCACGGGTAGCGCACGGGCAGGCCGAACTCGTCGGTCTCGCCTGTGGTTTCCCCGTAGAGGGCGTGCGAGCGGACCCGGCCGGAGGTGCGGCCGTGGTACTTCTCGGGCAGCCCGGCGTGGCAGACCACCAGCTTGCCGCCGTCGAGGACGTAGTGGCTGACGAGGCCGCGGATGAACTCCCGCACCTCCTGGACGAACTCCTCCGGCTCCCCCTCCAGCTGCTCGATGGTCTCGGCGAGGCCGTGGGTCCGCTGGACCTTGGAGCCCTTCAGGTAACGGCCGAGCTTGTTCTCGTGGTTCCCGGGCACGCACAGGGCGTTGCCGGACTTCACCATGCCCATGACGCGGCGCAGGACGCCGGGGCTGTCCGGGCCGCGGTCGACGAGGTCGCCGACGAAGACGGCGGTGCGGCCCTCGGGGTGGACCCCGTCCTCGTAGCCGAGCTTGGCCAGCAGGGTCTCCAGCTCGGAGGAACAGCCGTGGATGTCACCGACGATGTCGAAGGGGCCGGTGAGGTGGGTGAGGTCGTTGAACCGCTTCTCCAGGACCACCTCGGCGGTCTCGGCCTCCTCGACGGAGCGCAGTACGTGGACCTTGCGGAAGCCCTCGCGCTCCAGGCCGCGCAGCGAGCGCCGCAGGTCGCGGCGGTGCCGCTGGATGACCGCACGGGGCAGGCCGGCCCGGTCGGGGCGGGCTGCGTTGCGTTCGGCGCAGACCTCCTCGGGCATGTCCAGGACGATGGCGATCGGCAGGACGTCGTGCTCGCGGGCGAGCTGGACCAGCCCGCGGCGGGCGTCGGCCTGCACGCTGGTGGCGTCGACGACGGTGAGGCGGCCGGCGGCGAGGCGCTTGCCCGCGATGTAGTGCAGTACGTCGAAGGCGTCGCGGCTGGCGCTCTGGTCGTTCTCGTCGTCGGAGACCAGGCCCCGGCAGTAGTCGGAGGAGATGACCTCGGTGGCCTTGAAGTGCTTGCGGGCGAAGGTGGACTTGCCCGATCCGGTCGCCCCGATCAGGACGACGAGGGACAGGTCGGTGACGGGAAGTGTGCGCGTACGGGGGGTCTCGGTGCTGGTCATGCTGCCTCGCCCTCCTTCGGGGTGTCGGTGGTGCGGATGATGTCGGTGGTGCCGGCGGTGCCGGCCGCGTCGGTGGTGCCGGCCGCGTCGGTGCCGTCGTGCTGGGTGAAGACGGCCATCTGGGTCGGCGGCCCCACCTCGGGGTCGTCGTCGCCGACGGGCACGTACCGGACCCCGTAGCCGTGGCGCCGCGCGACCTGTTCGGCCCAGGCGCGGAACTCCTCGCGGTTCCACTCGAAGCGGTGGTCGCCGTGGCGGACGTGCCCGGCGGGCAGGGTCTCCCAGCGCACGTTGTACTCGACGTTCGGGGTGGTGACGAGGACCGTGCGGGGGCGGGCCGAGCCGAAGACCGCGTACTCCAGCGCGGGCAGCCGCTCCGGGTCCAGGTGCTCGATGACCTCGCTGAGCACGGCCGCGTCGTAGCCGGCCAGCCGCTTGTCGGTGTACGCGAGCGAGCCCTGCAGGAGCTTGAGGCGCGCGCTCTGCCGCTCGCCCATCCGGTCCAGCCGCAGCCGCCGGGCCGCGATCTGCAGGGCCCGCACGGACACGTCCATGCCGACGATCTCGGAGTACGCCGGGTCCCCGAGCAGCGCCTGGAGCAGCTGCCCCTGGCCGCAGCCGAGGTCCAGCACCCGCTGGGCGCCGGCGACCCGCAGGGCGGCGAGGATCGCCTCGCGCCGCTGCACGGCGAGCGGCACGGGCCGCTCCTCGGTGTCGCGGGTCTCGTCCACCGCGTTGTCGAGCTCCTCGACCTCACTGCCGTCGGCCTCGGCGAGGCGGACCAGCTCCAGGCGCTCGATGGCGTTCTGGGTCAGCCGCTTGTGGCGGGCCAGGTAGCGGGAGGTGATCAGGCCGTTCTCGGGGTGCGCGGCGAGCCAGCCGTCTCCGGCGCGCAGCAGCTTGTCGACCTCGTCCGGGGAGATCCAGTAGTGCTTGGCGTCGTCGAGGACCGGCAGCAGCACGTAGAGCTGGCGCAGGGCGTCGGCTACGCGCAGCTCGCCCTCCAGGACGAGCCGTACGTAGCGGGAGTCCCCCCACTCGGGGAACTGCTCGTCGAGCGGTACGGCCTCGGCCTCCACGAGGTCCCAGCCGAGCGGGCCGAACAGCCGGTGCACGAGCGCGGCCCCGCCGCGGGCGGGCAGCACCGGGATCTCGACGCGCAGCGGCCGGGCCTGCTCCGGGAGCTCGGGGCGGGCGGTGCACTGTCCCTTGAGCGCGGTGCGGAACACTCCGCTGAGCGCGACGGCGAGCAGCGAGGACGCGGCGTACGGCCGGTCGTTCACGTACTGCGCGAGCGCGGCGTCCGGCGCCCCGCCCCGGCCCTTGCCCCGGCCGCGCCGCACGAGCGCGATGGGGTCCACCTCCAGCAGCAGGGCCGCCGTGCACCGCTGGGCCGAGGCCTCGGGGTAGAACACGTGAGCGGTGCCGTGTGAGGTGGAGAACGCCTGCGTCTTGCCGGGATGCTTGTGCAGCAGATAGCCCAGGTCGGTGGCGGGTCGTTCGGGGGAACCGGTGGTGGAGATCGTCAGGAACACATGACCGAGTATCGTCCGTGCCCCTCCCCGCCTACCAGGGATTTTCCTTCCCGGTCGACGGCCGACCCGAACTGACCGTTCGCGACGTCCGGTGGCGGAACGGCGCGCCGGCGTGCACCGGACCGGCAACGGCCGGACGTGGAGGACCGCCTGGTCCGTGCTGCCGGGGGACGGCGACCGGCCGACCGGCGCAGGCCGACCGACCGTCAGCTTCCGCGAACGGCCCGGGCCAGGTCCGCGATCCGGGTCGGGCCGATGCGGCAGCAGCCGCCGATGAGGCGGGCGCCGGTGGTGCGCCAGGCCCGCGTGGGCCAGGGGACGGGCGCTTCGGGGGTGTGCCAGGTGCGGGTGCCGGCGTCCCAGAGCGAGCCGTCGTTGGGGTAGGCCACGAGGGGTTTGGCGGTCTCGCCGGCCGCCGCCTCCAGCGCGGGCAGGACATCGGCCGGGTCGCAGCAGTTGACGCCGACCGCGATGACCTCCGGGAACGCGGCGGCGAGGGCGAAGGCCTCGCGGAGGGGCTGTCCGGCCCGCGTGCGGCCGTCGGCCACCGTGTACGAGAGCCAGGCGGATGCGCCGGTCTCGCCGAGGACGGTGAGCAGCGCCTCGGCCTCGTCGCTGTCCGGGACGGTCTCCACGGCCAGGACGTCGGGGCCGGCGGCGAGCAGGGCCTCGATGCGGGGGCGGTGGAAGGCGGCGAGCTCGCGCACGCTCAGCCCGTACCGGCCGCGGTACTCGGAGCCGTCCGCGAGCACCGCTCCGTACGGGCCCACGGAGGCGGCCACCCACACCTCGTGGTCGGCGGCCTCGGCCGCCCGGGCGGCCAGGCGCACGCTGCGGTGCAGCAGGCCGGTGGTCTCGGTGCGGTCGTGGCCGTGGGCGGCGAAGGCCTCATAGCCGACCTGGTAACTGGCGGTGATCAGTACCTCGGCGCCGGCCCGGGCGTACGCCGTGTGGGCGGCCGCCACCTGGTCCGGGCGCTCGGCGAGCACCCGGCCCGACCAGAGGTCGCCGGACAGGTCGCAGCCCTGGGCGGCGAGCTGGTTGCTGAGCCCGCCGTCCAGGAGTACGGCCCTGCGGGCCAGGGCTTCGGCGAGCGGGCCGGACGCGCGTGGCATGGGTTCGCCGCCTTCCTCAGGGCTGTCCCGTCATCCCCGGCAAGCGCAGGACGCCGGCTACGGCACCGTCCCCCAGATGCCGTCCGGGGGACCCCCAGGTTGTCGGAGCACCCGAATACGCCCAGTATGCGGGCGCCCCTCGGCCGCCATGTCCCACGAGGCCGTGCCGGAGACCCACCGACACACCGGAGCGACCGGACGGGCAGCGCAGGCAGCACACGACCAGGCAGGTCAGGAGCCCGCGGTACACGCACAGGGCGGCGGCGCGCCGAAGGGCCTGCTGCAGCAGATGGAAGAACTGATGGCCGCGCTGAACGCCGACCTGTCCCAGCTCGACGCCGATCTCCAGGCCTCCACGGACCGCACCCCCGAGGGCGGGCGCCCGTCCTACCGGTCGTCCTGACCGTGCGGGCCCCCGCCGCGCACGGCGGGACCCCGTCTGTGCCGCCCTCAGGCCACGCCCGAGGCCGACCCCCGTTCACGGACCACCATGCGGCGCAGGATCGCCCGCACCCGGTCGCTCGACTCGTCGGCCGCGTCGATCGACTCTATGCACTGCCAGTACAGGGCCTCGTCGTCCGTCCCGCAGGCCACACCGACCAGGGCTATCCCCACTTCACCCAGCAGCGCCTGGAGTCCGAGCAGCGCCTGCCGGACATCCGACACCTCGCTCAACTGCGCGGCCCGCGGCGGATATTCGGGCGCGCTGCCCTCTCCGCGCAGGGCCGCCCGGTCGAGCACCCCGCAGCCTCTGCCTCCCGCTTCCCCCAGTCCCCGTGCCTCCGATCTGAGCTCGGGCGGCCCGGTGACCGCCAGATAGCTCCCTATGCCCTGCGCGAGTGCCTGGGCCTGCCAGGCCTCGCCCACGATGTCCCACGCGGCCCCACTCTGTGCCAGCGCGTGCCGGCCGGCCGCGATGAGCCGTACCGCATCCATATGCCGTCCCCCGTCCGCACGACATCCCGCCATCCTCACCACTACCCAGAGTGAGGGCAACGAGCCAGTAAAGCCAGGGGTATTCGGAAAATGTGGACACAAACGTGATTGTGGATGAGTCCATCACTCCGAAGAGTGACGATTCGGTGTCGATGCACCCGGCACGGGAAAGCGGAGTTCGTTCCTCTCGATCTTCGCGGCGAGCGCATCCAGCACATCCACCCCGAGAACCTCACAGAACTGCAGCAGATACGCGAGCACGTCGGCCACCTCATCGGCCACCCGGTGGGCCGATTCCGGCTTCTCCATGACCTTCGCCGACTGCTCGGGTGTCAGCCACTGGAAGATTTCGACCAGTTCGGCCGCCTCCACGCTGAGCGCCACCGCCAGGTTCTTGGGCGTGTGGTACGGCTCCCAGCCGCGCGCCGCCGCGAACTGCGCGAGCCGGCGCTGCAGTCGGTCCAGCCGCTCGTCGGGCCGGTCGCCGGGCCGCCCCTCGGGGGATTCCGGCCGCCGCTCGGGCTGTTCCTGCGTCTCGTTCATGCCCTCAGGTCTACCATCGCGACGCCCGGGAGGCCGCGGGCGGCTGCCGCGGTCCCCTCCCCCACCTCCGCCACCAGCCGGATGTGGCCGCGGCCGCAGGACAGCAGGGCCAGGCGCAGCAGCTCGGCGCTCTGCCGCCGGTCGAGGCCCCGGTCGAAACCGTCGGCCAGCACCGTCAGCGCCTGCCGCGCGGAGAGCAGTTCGGCCGCCGGGTCCATGGCCAGCACCCCCGGCCCGGTCAGCAGGACCAGCGCCAGTGCGAGGAAGCGGAGTTCACCCGCGCCCAGCCGGGCCAGCTCCGTGGCGGGCCGGCCGGGGCCGCGGTCCAGGACCGCCGCGACGGGGCCGCCGCCCGCGGGAGCCCGTACGTCCAGCCCCGCGACGGGCCCCGCGCAGCCGGTGCGGGCCGCCTCCGCGAGCAGCGCGTGGCGGGTGCCGCATTCGCTGCGGGTCCGGCGCAGCACGTCGGCCAGGTTGGCGCAGTCGCCCAGCAGCCGGCCCTCGCCCGGCGGGACGGCGGCGCGCATCCGGTCCGGACGGGGGTCGCACGGGAACACCGCGCGCAGGGCCACGACCACCTGCTCGGCGGCGGCCAGGACCTGGCGCTGGCCCGCGGTGGAACCGGCGACGCGGAGCGGGAGCAGTGCCGTGCCGAGCCGGTCGTCGGGCAGCGGGGCCCGGGTGACGCCGATGGCGCCGCCGGTCAGCCAGGCGGCCTGGACCGAGCGCCGGCCGGGGTCGCGCAGGGCGGTGGCGAGCAGGATCTGCCCGTCCTGCGCGAGCCGTTCGCCGACGATCCGCAGCGTGGGCTCGGCCTGGACGGCGAGGTCGAGCCGGACCGGGCCGACGGGTCCGTCCACGGTGCAGCCGAGGCGGAACCCGCGCCGGCGCTGCGCGTCCGGGACGGCCCGGTCGGGGATGCGGGCGCGCGGATCCGGGAAGGCCTCCTCCAGGGTGGCCCCGGAACCCAGCCCGGCCAGGGCCTCGTAGGCGGCCAGGGCCTGGGACTTGCCGCTGCCGCTCGGCCCGGCGAAGAGGGTGAGGGGGCCGAGCGGGAAGACCGCCGAGCGGTGCGGCCCGAAGGCGGAGAGCCTCAGCTCGGTGATCACGGGCCGCGGCTGCCGCTGCACGGGCTCGGCGGAGTGCCGCCCGGAGCCGCCGGGGCCCGCCTGCGCCGGCACGGCCGGGTCACCCGCGGTCCCGGCCGCTGCCGCGGGCGTCGCCACGGCGGAGCCGGACCGCGGTCCGGCCGCAAGAGAGGCCGCGGAGGTGTCTGAGACCTCTGAGACCTCTGAGACCTCTGAAGCCGCGGGAATTGCCGAAGTCGCGGAAGCGGTCGGTGCGACAGGCGGGGCGGGCTGCTCGCCGACCGGTCCGGCCTCGAAGGAATCGGTGCGGGTGTCGGCTAACGCGGCGACGGCGACGGCGGTGCGCCCCGCCGTCGCGTCCAGGGTGGCGTCCATGCGCGGGACGGTACGGCCCGCCGGACCCCCAGTGGCTCCGGCGAACCGTTCCCTCGCGGGGACCTTCCTACGATCGGGGGACGGCCGCGGCCGCGATCCCCTCGACCTCGGTCCCCACCGGCGCGAGCAGGAAGACGTTCCGGTCCACCCGGTGCATCCCGCTGCCCAGGCCGAAGACCACGCCGCTGCTGAAGTCCAGGATCCGCTTGGCCACTTCGCTGTCCGCCCCGGTGAGGTCGAGCAGGACCGGGATCTGCGCGATCAGGTACTCCGCCACCTCCCGCGCGTCCGCGAAGATCTGAACTCTGATCACCACGAAGCGCCGCTGCTCCGCCGCCGACGCCCCGGGCGCCGTCGGGATCGTGCGGTGGTCCACCCGGGAGGGCCATTCGTTGCGACTGCGCAGGGGGACCACCTGCGCGAGCCCCTCCCACTGTTCGTCGGTGACGTCGTACCTGCTCACCGGGCCGCCTCGGCCGTGCGCTTCATGTGCATCCCCCCATCCTCTCGCGTTTCACCCGTTCAGCCCAACAACGACACGAGCATGCCGGGTACTCTCGGAGAGCCAGATGAGTTAGGTTAGGCATACCTAAGTCACTCGGACGAGGAGAGATCCGCATGCGCCTGTTCGGTGCCCCCGCCACCCCGGCCGACCGGCCCACCGATGCCGAGCGCATCCGGTCGATCCTGACCGCCGCCCACTCCATGACCGTGGTCACCGACGGGCTGCGCTCCGAGGTCCGCCACCTCGACGGCAGCGACCCGATGGGACGGCTGCACCTGCACCCCGCCGAGCCCGGCGGCGAGTCCGAGTACCGGCCGTCGATCCGGCTGGAGTTCACCGACGTCGCCCCCACCCCCGTACGGGACCGGGTGCGCGCCCGCGTCACCGTGCTGGGCCGCCTGCTCACCCCCTACTCCGACCTGGCCGAAGGCTCCGGCGCCGACTCCACCTGCATGGAATTCGACCGGGCCGTCCTGGAGACCCCGGAAGGCCGCTCGCACGTCGGCCTCGAAGAGCTGGACGCGGCCCGCCCCGACCCGCTCTCCCCGTACGAGGCGGGCATGCTGACGCACCTCCTCGACGACCACCACGACCTGGTCACCCTGCTGCTGCGGCTGGTCCGGCCGCTGCCCACCGTCACCGTGCTCCGCGCGCTGCCGGTCGCCATGGACCGGTACGGGATCACCCTGCGGCTGGAGGAGCGGCGCGGCCACCGCGACGTGCGACTGCCCTTCCCCTCGCCCCTCGACGACGTAGAGCAGGCCGGTACGCAGATCCAGGCCCTCTTCAGCGCGGCCCGGCGGAACTCGCACCGCAACACCCTGCCGGCCTGACGAGGGCGCCCCTCTCCCCCACGACTTCCACCAGTCCCTTGCCGACGACCGGGTCTTGGAGCCTGGACGGCTCGCTACGGAGCGCCGGGCGGGGATACGGTCAGGCGGAGGTGAAGAGCAGGGCGGTGTTGTGGCCGCCGAAGCCGAAGGCGTTCGCCAGTGCGGCGGGCACCGGCATCCGGCGGGGGCCGCCGGCGACCACGTCCAGGCCGATCTCCGGGTCCGGGGACTCCAGGTTGCGGGTCGCCGGGACCACCCCCTCGTACACCGCCCGGACCGCCGCGATGGCCCCCACCGCGCCCGCCGCCCCGAACAGGTGCCCCGTCATGGACTTGGTCGCCGTCACCGCGGCGTGCGTGCCCACCGCCTCGGCGATCGACCGCGCCTCCACCAGGTCGCCCGCCTGCGTCGACGTCGCATGCGCGTGCACGAGCGCGACGTCGGCGGGGGCGAGCCCGGCCGAGGCCAGCGCCGCCCGTATCGCGCGTACCTGTCCCGGCGCGTGGGCGGCGGTGATGTGGTGGGCGTCCGAGGTCACCCCCGCCCCCGCCAGCCGCGCGTACACCCGCGCCCCGCGCGCGGCCGCGAACTCCGCCCGTTCCAGGACCACCAGCCCCGCGCCCTCGCCGATGACGAAGCCGTCCCGGCCGGTGTCGAAGGGGCGGGAGGCCGCCGCCGGGTCGTCGTTGCGCGTCGAGTGGGCCTTGGCCTGCGCGAACCCGGCCAGCGGCAGCGGGTGCACACAGGCTTCCGTACCGCCGGCCACCACCACGTCGGCCCGTCCGAGCCGGATCAGGTCCAGGGCGAGCGACAGGGCTTCCCCGCCGGAGGCGCAGGCGCTGACCGGGGTGTGCGCGCCGCCGCGCGCGCCGAGCTCGATGGACACCCAGGCCGCCGGGCCGTTGGCCATCAGCATCGGAACGGTGTGCGGGGAGACCTTGCGCACGCCGGAGGCCTCCAGGACGTCGTCCTGCCCGAGCAGGGTCAGCGCCCCGCCGGTCCCGGTGCCGACGACCACGGCGAGCCGCTCCGGATCCACCTGCGGCCGCCCCGCGTCCGCCCACGCCTCGCGGGCGGCCACCAGTGCGAGCTGCTCGCAGCGGTCCAGGCGCCGCGCCTGCACCCGGTCCAGCACCTCGGCCGGCTCCTGCCGCACCCGCCCGGCGATGCGTACGGGGAGGGACGCCGCCCACTCCTCCTCGATGGCGCGGATGCCGTTCTCGCCGCGCAGCATCGCCTGCCAGGTGGCCTCCGCGTCGCCGCCGAGCGGGGTGGTGGCCCCCAGGCCGGTGACGGCAACTCCGGTGATGCCCGTATCCATGACGGTTCCCCCTT
Source organism: Streptomyces sp. NPDC001549 (assembly GCF_042894025.1). Taxonomy (NCBI): domain Bacteria; kingdom Bacillati; phylum Actinomycetota; class Actinomycetes; order Kitasatosporales; family Streptomycetaceae; genus Streptomyces; species Streptomyces sp. NPDC001549. The sequence goes on along the minus strand of NZ_JBIAVJ010000013.1, from coordinate 35,914 downwards.
GTGGTGATCTCACAGTCGGTCGGACTGGCTGTGCCACCACTGTGTCAAGCACAGGCCCGACTCATGAGCAGGATGATCAATCGATTCATGATCACGAATTTGTAGGGTTCGGCCATGGCGATCAGCCCGAGCAGCGCCACGCCGCCGGAGGCCGTCCGGACCGGTGCGGGCAAGGCGGTGGGCCTGCGCTTCGGAATACCCGGCCGCGGACCCGTGTTGGGAGCGATCATGAAGGCCATCACATACAGCGCATACGGAACTCCCGCCACACTGCAGCTCGTTGACTTACCGCAGCCCAAGGTGGGCCCGGGCGAGGTGCTCGTCCGCGTCAAGGCCGCCGGGGTCAACCCGGTGGACTGGAAACTCGCCGCCGGATACCTCGACCCGATCCTCGAAGTCCGCTACCCGGTCATACCCGGCTGGGACGTGGCCGGAGTCGTCGAGGCGGTCGGCGAGGACACCTTCGACTACGCCGTCGGCGACGAGGTCTACGGCTACGTCCGCAAGGAGTGGGTCGAACTCGGCACGTACGCCGAGCTGGTGTCCGCCCCCGTCCGCACCCTCGCCCGCAAGCCCCGCGAGCTGAGCTTCGAACAGGCCGCGGGCATCCCGCTGGCCGGCCTCACCGCCTACCAGTCGCTCACCCGCGCCGGCCTCAAGGCCGGGGAGACCGTGGTCATCCACTCCGCGGCCGGCGGCACCGGATCCTTCGGCGTGCAGATCGCCGTCGCGCTCGGCCTGCGGGTCATCGGCACGGCGGGCGCGCACAACCACGACTACCTGCGTTCCCTCGGCGCGGAGCCCGTGCTGTACGGGGAGGGGCTGGCGGACCGGATCCGGGAGCTCGCGCCCGACGGCATCGACGCGGGCCTGGACTTCTACGGCGACGACGTCATCGAGACGCTCCAGTCCCTGGTCAGGGAACGCCACCGGGTGGTCTCCATCGCCGACTACAACGCGGCAGCCAAGGGCGCCCACCAGCTGTGGGTGCGCCCGGACACCGCCGACCTGACCTTCCTGGCGGAACTGGCCGACGCGGGGAAGCTCACGGTCAACGTCGAGCACGCGCTGCCGCTCGCCGAGGCCGCCAGGGCCTGGGAGCTGAGCGCCGCGGGCCGCACCCGCGGCAAGATCGTCCTGACCGTCTGACCGTCTGCCCGGCCCCACGGCACACGTGCGCGCCGCCGGAGCACGGGGCTCCGGCGGCGCGCACCCGCTCAGGACGTGATCGGCGGCGCGGACCGGCCCAGCGGCGGCCCGATCGCCCGCAGCGATCCGGGGGTCCGCCCTTCGCCCCAGCCGATGTGGCGCCGGTAGCTGCCGAGCAGCCCGCGGCTCACCAGCCCCGCTTCGTCCCGTACGGCCGGATCCTCCGGAAGGGGGTGGGTCAGCGGGGCCACGAACAGCGCGTCCACCGGGCAGTTCGCCTCGCACAGGAAGCAGGTCTGGCAGTCCTCCTGCCGTGCGAGCAGCGGAATCCCCTCGGGTCCCCGTTCGAAGACATCCGTCGGGCACACCTCCACACACTTGTCGCAGGCGATGCAGCGCTCCGCCGAGACGAGTTCGATCACGCCGTCACCACCGCCTTCGCCGCGGGCCTGGTCCACACCCGGTCCAGGCCGCCGGCCAGGATCCGGTGGTGCTGAGCCGGGTCCTGGTCCGGGTGGTCGAGGCGTTTGGCCATCCCCCGGGTCTCGGACCGGGCGAGGGCGGCCGCGTACATCCACCGTGCGTGCGCCGTCATCGCCGCCGCCTGCCGGGCCCTGACCAGGTCGGCCCCCTCGCCGTGCAGGCCCGCGCGCAGCTGCGACCACGCCGTGTCGAGGGTGCGCAGGGAAGCCGTCAGGACGTCGCCGTGCCGGAGGTAGTTCTTGTCGTAGGGGAGCACCTCCCGCTGTACGAGCGCCACGGCCTCGCGGTGTTCCGGTCCGGCGGCCGCTCTCCCCGTCGGGCGCAGGCCCGCACCGCCGGCGCCGGTGACGGGCCGGCCCGCGGCCCGGCCCGAGCCGAGGGACAGGGCGTGTCCGGCGGCGCCCCGGCCCGCCCAGCTGCCCGAGGAGACGGCCCAGGCGGCGTTGTGGCTGCCGCCCCCGGTGAAGCCTCCGCAGATCTCCTCGCGGGTGGCCGCGTCCCCGGCGGCGTACAGCCCGGGGACGCCGGTGGCGCAGTCGTCGCCGGTGATCCGGATGCCGCCGGTGCCCCGGACCGTGCCTTCGGCGAGGAGGGTGACGGCGAACCGGTCGGTGAAGGGGTCGATGCCGAGCCGGTCGAAGGTGAGGAAGAAGTTGGGCTGCGCGAGGCGCATCGCGGCCCGGGCTCCTTCGTCGGCGCGGTCGAGGCGCGCGTACACCTTGGCGCCGTCGAGGAGTTCGCGTGCGATCACCGAGCGGCCGCCCTGGCTGGCCGCGCCCTCCAGGACGCTGCCGTCCTCCTGGTAGAAGGTGGCGAAGGAGTAGAAGGCGGTCTTGGTGACGGAGGTGCCCTCGGGGGCGATCCCGTAGGCGTTGGAGAACTCCATGCCGGAGAGCTCCGCCCCGGCCTCGGCGGCGAAGAGCGCGCCGTCGCCGGTGTTGGTGTTGGTACCGAGGGCTCCGCTGAGGAAGGCGCAGCCGCCGGTGGCGAGGACCACGGCGCCGGCCCGGACCCGGTACGACTCGTGCAGCTGACGGCGGTAGCCAGCGGCGCCCGCGACGGCTCCGTCGGTGTCGGTGAGCAGCTCGGTGACCGGACTGTGGTCGAGGACGCGGACCCCGGCCCGGCGGATCCGGATGCGCATCCGCCGCATGTACTCGGGGCCCTGCAGGCCGTTGCGGAGCGGCTGCCCGTCCGGGCCGGTGGGGAACGGGTAACGGCCGTGCGTGGCCAGCTCGTTCATCCGGTCGTACGTCTCGTCGAGGACCCGGGCCATCCAGCGGCGGTCGGACAGGTACCCGCCGAGGCCCTCCCGGGAGGCCATGGCGGCCTCCCGGGCGGCGGGCTCGGGCGGGACGTACCAGACGCCGGTACCACCCGCGGCCGTGGCGCCGCTCGTTCCGCAGTAGCCCTTGTCGGCGAGGACGACCCGGGCCCCGGCCCCGGCGGCCTTGAGGGCGGCCCAGGTGGCGGCCGGTCCGCCGCCGACGACGAGGACGTCGGCGGCGTACTCGCTCATACGCCCTCCCGGGTGTGCCGGTTGACCGGCCGGGCGAGGCCGTAGTTCTCGCGGAGGGTGGCGCCGGTGTACTCGGTGCGGAAGAGCCCGCGCCGCTGGAGGATCGGTACGACGTGGTCGACGAAGGCGGTCAGGCCGGTGGGCAGGACCGGCGCCATGATGTTGAAGCCGTCGGCGGCGCCCTGGGTGAACCACTCCTGGAGCTGGTCGGCGATCTGCTCGGGGGTACCGGCGAAGACGCGGTGACCGCGGCCGGCGCCGAGGCGGGCGATCAGCTCGCGCAGGGTCAGGCCGTCGCGGCGGGCGAGCTCGGCGACGAGGGTGAAGCGGCTCTTGTTGCCGTTGATGTCCCGCTCCTCGGGCAGGTCCGGGAGCGGACCGTCCAGCGGCAGTCCGGTGAGGTCCACGTTCAGCATCCCGGAGAGCTGGGCGAGGCCGTACTCCGGCACCTGGAGGTCGGTGAGCTGCTGTTCCAGGGCCTTCGCCTCGGCCTCGGTGGATCCGATGACGGGGGCGATGCCGGGCAGGACGAGGAGGTCGCTCTCGGCGCGGCCGTACTTGGCGAGGCGGGACTTGAGGTCCTTGTAGAAGGTCTGGCCGTCGGCGAGGGTCTGCTGGGCGGTGAAGACGGCCTCGGCGTACTGGGCCGCGAACTCCTTGCCGTCCTCGGAGGATCCGGCCTGCACGAGCAGCGGGTAGCCCTGGGGGGAGCGCGGGACGTTGAGCGGTCCGGCGACGCCGAAGTGCTCGCCGCGGTGGGCGGCGGGGTGCAGCTTGTCGGTGTCGGCGTAGATGCCGCGCTCCTTGTCGAGGACGATCGCGTCGTCCTCCCAGCTGTCCCAGAGCTTGGTGGCAACGTCGAGGAACTCGCGGGCGCGCTCGTAGCGGAGGTGGTGCTCCAGGTGCTCGTCGCGGTTGAAGTTGCGGGCCTCGTCGACGGTGCCGGAGGTGACGATGTTCCAGCCGGCCCGGCCGCCGCTGATGTGGTCGAGGGAGGCGAACTTGCGGGCCAGGTTGTAGGGCTCGTTGAAGGTCGTGGAGACGGTGGCGATGAGCCCGATGTGCTCGGTGACGGCGGCGATGGCGGAGAGCAGGGTGAGCGGCTCGAATCCGCCGAGGGCGTTGTGGCGGGCCTTGCCCCAGAGGGCGACCCCGTCGGCGAAAAAGATGGAGTCGAGCCGTCCGCGTTCGGCGGTGCGGGCCAGGTCCTGGAAGTACCGCAGGTCGGTGATCAGCTCGGGCCGGCTGTCGGGGTGGCGCCAGGCGGCGTCGTGGTGGCCGGCGTTCATCAGGAAGGCGTTGAGGTGGAGGGTGCGGTTCGCGGTCATGGCTGTTCCCTGTGTTCGGTGGCATTGCGTGCGGTGGCGGCCCGGACGGCGCGGGGCGGGCGGGGCGGGGCGGGGCGGACGTCAGGCGGGGACGCGCCAGGTGCTCAGGCGGCGTTCGATCGTGACCAGCAGCTGGTTGAAGGCCACGCCGACGGCGGAGATGGTGATGATGCCCGCGTACATCTGCGGGATCGCGAAGTTGTACTGCGAGGCGTTGATCAGGTAGCCGAGGCCCGCCTTGGCGCCGATCATCTCGGCGGCCACCAGGACGAGGATGGAGACCGCGCCGGCCAGCCGGATGCCGGTGAAGATGGCCGGTACGGAGGACGGCAGGATCACCTTCTGGAAGAGCCTCGGGGTGGACAGGTCCATCGAACGGGCCAGTCTGACCAGGGTGGGGTCGGCGTTGCCCACCGCGCTGATGGTGTTCAGCAGGACCGGCCAGAGGCAGGCGTAGACGACGATCGAGACCTTCGAGGTCTCGCCGATGCCGAGGAGCAGGACGAAGACGGGCAGCAGGGCCAGTGCGGCGGTGTTGCGGAACACCTCCAGCAGGGGGCCGAGCAGCGCGGCGACCGGCCGGTACCAGCCGATGAGCAGGCCGAGCGGGACCGCGATGACGACGGCGATGCCGAAGCCGCCGAAGGAGCGGGCGAGGCTGGCCCGGGTGTGCTGGCCGAGCTGGCCGTTGCCCAGGAGGTCCCACCAGGCCGTGGCGACCTCGCTGACCGGCGGCAGGAAGGTGGCGTCGACCAGGCCGAGGCGGGGGGCGGTCTCCCAGAAGGCGAGCAGGGCGACGAGGGCCGCCGAGCGGAGGGCGGCGGCGCGCAGCCGGCGGCCCAGCGCCGCGGCGGCCTTCCGGACGGGGGACGGGGCGTGGCCGGTGCTCAGGCCGGCGCCCGGGGAGGAAGCGGCCTTCGGCGCCGGAGCGGCATCCGGTCCGGTGGCGGGAGCGTCCGGGGCCGCGGGGCGCGCGGGGGCCTCGGGGGGCGCTGAAGCCTCGGGAGGCGCAGGGGCCTCCGGAACTACAGGGGCCGAGGGAGCCGCAGAAGCCGCCAGGGTCGCGGGAGCCGCAGGGGCCCCAGGAGCCGCCAGGGCCGCGGGAGCCACAGGGGCCCCAGGAGCCTCAGGGGCCGCTGAAGCCTCCGGGGCGGCGGGGACCTCCGGAGCCGCAGGAGCCGCGGGGACTTCAAGGGCCTCCGGAACTGCAGGGGCCGAGGGAGCCGCAGAAGCCGCCAGGGTCGCAGGAGCCGTCGGAGCCGCAGGGGCCCCAGGAGCCTCCGGGGGCGCGGGGGCTTCCGGAGCCGCAGGGGACTCCGGGGACTCCGGGGACTCCGGGGACTCCGGGGACTCCGGGGACTCCGGGGACTCCGGGGACTCCGGGAGGGGGGAGGCCGTTGCCGCGGGCGACCGGCCGGCGCTGCGCAGCCGGCGTGCCAGCAGGGCCGGGACACCGGGCCGCGTCCTGCGGGACTCCCGGTCGGCGGATGCGGGAGCCGCGGGCGCGGTGTCCTCCCGTACCGCCTCCTGCCCGGCCGGGGCATCGGTGGCGGGGGTGGTGATGTTGGTGGTCATACGGTGGCCTCCTCCTTCTCCAGTTGCTGAGCACGGGCCACCTCGTCGTGGAGCAGGGTCCAGATCTCGTGGCGATAGCGGGCGAACTCGGGGCTGGAACGCAGGTCCTCGCCCAGGAAACCGGCGCCGCGGTCGCCGAAGGAGACCGGGACGATCTCCTTGACGCGGCCCGGGCGGGAGGTCATGACGGCCACCTTCTGGCCGAGGTAGACCGCCTCCTCGATGCCGTGCGTGATGAACACGACGGTCTTGCCGGTGCGCTGCCAGATGCGCCGCAGCTCGTCCTGGAGGGACTCGCGGGTCTGCGCGTCGAGCGCGGCGAACGGCTCGTCCATCAGCAGCACGTCCGGGTCGTAGGCCAGCGAGCGGGCGATGGCGACGCGCTGGCGCATACCGCCGGAGAGCTCGTGCGGGTGCCGGTCCCCGAAGCCGGTGAGGCCGACGAGGTCCAGGAACTCCCGGGCCCTCGCCTTGCGTTCACGGCGCGGGACGCCGGTCGCCTCCAGGCCGAATTCCACGTTGCCGAGCGCCGTCCGCCAGGGCAGCAGGGCGTACTGCTGGAAGACGATGCCCCGGTCCAGGCCCGGCCCGGTGATCGGCTTCCCGTCGAGCAGGATCCGCCCGGACGACGGCCGGGTCAGCCCGCCAAGCAGGTCCAGGAGGGTGGACTTGCCGCAGCCGCTGGGGCCCACGACCACCACGAACTCCCCCGCCTCGATCTCCAGGTCGATGCCGTCGAGCGCGGTGAACTGCTCCTTGTTCTTCTTGTCCTTGGTCGGGAAGGTCTTGGTCACTTCCTCGAACACGATCTTCGCCATGCCGGGTCAGCCCTTCCCGAAGCCGTTGAACTCGTTCGTGTAGAGGTCGGCGGCCTTGAGCTGCCCCTGCTTGATGTCGCCGCGCTCGCCGAGCCAGTCGAGCCAGAGCTGGAACTCCTTGTCCTCGATCCGGCCGCCCGTCTCGGCGACGCCGTACGAGCGCCAGTACTGGAGGGTGGCGGTGTCCTCGTTGCGGCCGCGCTTCTTGACGATCTCGGTCTGCCGGGCGATGACCTCCTCGCGCGGGGTGGTGCGGGCCCACTCGATGGCCTTGGCCACGCCCGTCACGAAGGTCCGTACGGTGTCCGGGTTCTCCTTGATGAACCGCTCGGTCATGATGTAGGAGCCGGCGCTGAACTTGCCGAGCAGGTCGAAGTCGCTGAACAGCGGTCTGATCCCGCCGCCCGCCACGGCCTTGTCGCGCAGGATCCCGCCCAGCACGCCCACGTCGATCTGCTTCTGGCGCAGCACCTGGTCGGTGTTGACGGGCGGCACGACGAGGGACTCGACCTTGGACGAGTCGGCCTTGGCCAGGCCGTTGCGGCTCAGGTAGATGTCGAGGACGGCCTGGGAGTGCGCGCCCAGGGTGTTCATGCCGACCTTCTTGCCGAGGAGGTCGCGGGCGGAGCGGATCGGGCTGTCCTCCAGGACGTAGTAGCCGCTGTACGAGTGCTCGTCGACGCCGTAGTAGGAGATGACGGCCTTGATGGGGGCCTTGCTGGAGGCGAGCTTGACGATCGCGCCGTTGAAGGCGCCGCCGAAGTGGGTCTGGCCGGTGGCGGCGGACTGGATGTCCTGCGGACCGCTGATGGTGTTGCCGACCCACTCCAGTTTGAGGTCGCCCAGGTATCCGAGGTCGGCGGCGAGTTCGGGGAGCGTGACGGCGCCGACCGAGCCCTGGTACTTCAGGGTCTTGACCTGGGCGCCGGAACCGCCGCCGCGCGCGGTGGCCGTGCCGCAGCTCACCGCGGCCGCCGAGATGCCGAGCAGGGCGAGGAACTGGCGTCGGGAGGTGGTGGTCGAGGTGAAGGCTGCGGGCATGACGGTTCCTTGTCGGTGCGGGTCGCGTGGTGGCGGCGCTGTTACGGGGTGGCGGTGAGGGCGGCGGCGGTGGCGGTGACGGCGGTGGCGGCGGTGGCGGGCGCGGAGCGCAGGGCCGCGGCGAACTCGTCGACGGCCTGGTAGAGGTCCAGTTCGGCCTCGGGCCGCAGCCGGTCGGGTCCCGCTCCGCGCTCGATGGAGGAGTCCAGGACGAACCGGCCGGCGGTGACGTGCCGGGCGCCGAGGGCGGCGAGCACGGGGCGCAGGGCGTAGTCGATGGTCAGGACGTGGGCGAGGCTGCCGCCGGTGGCCAGCGGCAGGACCGTCTTGCCGTCGAGGCCGTCCTGCGGGAGCAGGTCGAGGAAGGCCTTGAGCAGTCCGGTGTACGAGGCCTTGTAGACCGGGGTCGCGATGACCAGGCCGTCGGCCTCGGCGACGGCTTCGAGCGCCCGGCGGATCTCGGGCTCGCCGCGGCGGGCGGCGAGGAGGTCGGCGGCGGGGAGCTCGCGCACGGACAGGTGCGCGGTCTCGAAGCCGGAGTGGGACAGGCGGCGCAGTACGTGATCGGCGACGACGGCGGTACGCGAGTGGGCGGAGGGGCTGCCGGTGATGGCGAGCAGGTTGGGCACGGGGGCGCTCCTTGAATGTCGTCAGGCGGAGGTGGCGGCAGAGATGGCGGCGGAGGCGTCGGACGTGGAGGCGCCGGACGTGGAGGCGCCGGAGGCGATGCCGAAGGAGGGGTCCGGGACGGCCTCCGGGCTGATCAGGCGGGCGGGCTCGCCGTCGGGGCCGACCGGGACGTCGCCGTCGACGGTGACGCGGCGCAGGGTGCGCTCGTGGTCGTCGGAGTCGTCCACGCCGTAGTGCTGGGTGGCGCGGTTGTCCCAGATCGCGACGTCGCCGGCCCGCCACTGCCAGCGGACGGTGTTCTCGGGGCTCTCGATGTGCGCCTGGAAGAGGTCCTGGAGGGCGCGGGAGTCACGGCCGGTGAGGCCGTTGATCCGCTGGACGAAGTTGCCGAGGAGCAGGGTGCGTTCGCCGGTCTCGGGGTGGACGCGGACCACCGGGTGCTCGGTGAGGAACTTGGTCGAGGTGAACACCTCGCGGTACTGGGCCAGGGCCTCGGGCAGGGCGTCGGGCTTGAGGGCGGCGTAGTCGTACTCGTTGGAGTGGACGGCGCGCAGGCTGTCGGCGAGAGCGCGGAGCGGCTCGGGGAGGTTGCTGTAGGCGGTGGCCGTGTTGGCCCAGAGGGTGTTGCCGCCGTACGGGGGGATGGTGACGGCGCGGAGGATGGAGAAGGCGGGATAGGCGGGGACGAAGGTGACGTCGGTGTGCCACTGGTTGGCGCGGGCGCCGTGGTGGGAGTCGATGCCGAGGGCGTAACGGCCGTCCGCGGAGGGGACGGTGGGGTGCGCGACGGGCGCGCCGAGCAGCTGGGCGAAGGCCTCGTGACCGGCCTCGTCGAGGTGGTCCTGGCCACGGAAGAAGACGACCTTGTGGGCGAGGAGAGCGGCCCGGATCTCGGCGACGGTGCCGTCGGGCAGGTCGCCGCCGAGCTTCACGCCGCCGATCTCGGCACCGATGCGGCCGCCGATCCTGGTGACAGTGGTGGCGGTGGTGGCAGTGGCCATGGGGACTCCCTGATCAGGGCCGCGGGATTATTTCCGCAGCGGAAGAAATAGCGTTACGGAGCAGCCGGGCGCTGCGCTGCGCCAAGCGGTACGGGTACGGGGCTGGGAACGGGTACGGGTACGAGGTGGTGCGGGAGAACCGGTCGCCCGAGGCCGCGGAGGCCCCTCGGGCGCACCCGGCCCCGCCCGGAACCGAGGAGAGCGGCAACGCGCCCGCCTGGCATGGGCCCGCCCGGGCGGACGCCCTTCCGGGTACCTCCCGGAGCGCAGCCCGGTCGGCTCACCGACGGCCGCACTCGCGGCCCCGGCACGGGACCTGCCCGGTCGGATGTCCCGGTGGGGCACCACCCCTGGGGGTGCCCCACCGGAACAGGAACGGATCGGGGGGCGCGGCTCGGGAGGACCCTGCCAGGCACCCCTAAGGGGCACCGGCGCGGGACGGGGCCGGGCACGGGCCTGTGCCGGGTGGACCCGGCCGGCCGGGGCGCCGGACCGGAGGGGTCAGGCGCGGCCGGGGGCCGGACAGCGGCCCGGACACTCGCCCGGCTCGGTACAGAGGCCGGGGGTGTGGAGCCGCGGGGCGAGAAGTGCGTTCGCGGACATGTCCCGGAGCGTGTCAGCGGACCCGGCCGTGGTCAACCCCCGCCCGTGGCCGCCGAACGCCCCCGCGCCCGGACCCCCACCCGGCCCGCGCACGCCTGCGACCTGCTCTTTCACCCTCGTACGCCACCCCGCCCCGGCGGCCGAAAACCGTGGCCGGATTTCATGGCCCCGCAACGCAACCGCCATGCGTGATCGGCCGTGCATGATCGGGGGACACCCCCTCCCCCTCACCCTCCCGAGGAGACCGCGTGACGCGTATGGCCGGTGACAGCCGGGCCGCAGCCAATGCCGCCACCGTGCTGCGGACGGTGCTCGACCACGGGCCGGTCGCGCGCAGCGCGATCGCCCCGCTGTGCGGGCTGAGCCCCGCCGCCGTGTCCCGGCAGACCACCGGGCTGCTCCGCGGCGGGCTGCTGCGCGAGCTGCCCGGGCCCGGCGGCGGCGTGGGGCGGCCGCGGATCCCGCTGGACCTGCACACCGGGGCCGTCGGCGGGCCGGTCGCCGCCGGGCTGCACATCGGGGTGCCGCATTCGACCTTCAGCCTCGTCGACCTCCGGGGGCAGCTGCTCGCCCGGCGGGCCTTCCCGCACGAGGGGCTCCCGTCGGACGGGCTGTCCGCCGCGATCGCCTCCGAACTCCGCCGCTTCCTCGACGCGTACGACTCCGGGCGGCCGCTCCTCGGGGTCGGCGCGGCGCTGGGCGGATGGGTCGGCCCGGACGAGGGGACGGTCGTACGGCACCCCGCGCTGGGCTGGAGCCGCAAGCCGCTCGCCGCCGAGCTGTCGGCCGCGCTCGGGCTGCCGGTGTGGATCGACAACCACGCCCGGGCCGTCGCGCGGGCCGAGATCCTCTTCGGCCGGCCCGAGGCCCGCCGGAGCCTGGTGCACCTGTTCATCGGCCGGGTCGTCGACGCCGCCTTCGGGATCGAGGGGACCGTGCACCAGGGTCCGGGCGCGGCGGCCGGCGACGTGGCCCATCTGCCGGTGCCGCGCTCGCAGGCCCCGTGCGCGTGCGGGCGTACGGGCTGCCTGGAGGCGACCGCGTCCGACGCCGCGCTGGGCGCCGAGGCCGTGCGCCGGGGCATCGTGCCGGACCCTTCGGTGAACCTGCTGGTGGACGCCGCCGCCACCGGCGATCCGCGCGCAGACCGGCTGCTGCGCGAGCGCGCCCGCGCGGTGGGCCGCGCGGCGGCTCTTCTGTTGGATGTCTTCAATCCGGCGGTCATGGTCGTGACCGAGCTGGCGAGCGTCCTCGACGAGGGTTATCTGGAGGAGATCCGGGCCGCCGCGATGGAGCTCTCGCACGTCTGCGACGATCCCGAGCGGATCGTGGTGCCGCACGCGGGACCTGCCGTACTCCCGGAGGCGGCGGCAACCGTGCTGCTCAGCCGGGTGTTCCAGGACCCCTTCGACATGGCCCGAGAGGGCGAGATCACACCCACCGGTATGGTGCCACCTGAGCGCGCTCCCCTACATTCGAGCCATGACGGTCCTGCCTGACGACGGGCTCTCCCTGGCCGCCGAGTTCCCTGACGCGACGCATGAGCAGTGGCAGCGCCTTGTAGAAGGCGTACTGCGCAAGTCGGGCAAGGAAGTCTCCGGCGAGGCCGCAGAAGACGCGTTGTCCACCCCAATCGAGGACGGGCTCACCACGCGCCCGCTGTACACCGCGCCGCCCGACGGGGCGGCTCCCGACACCGGTTTTCCCGGCTTCGCCCCGTTCGTCCGCGGGGGCAGGCCGGAAGGCACCACCGCGAACGGCTGGGACGTGCGCCAGCGCCTCGCGGGCACCGATCCGGTACGCGTGAACGAGGCGGCCCTCGCCGATCTGGAGAACGGGGTCACCTCCCTCTGGCTCACCGTGGGCCGGGGCGGCCTCCCGGTCGAGGGCCTGGCCCGGGCGCTGGACGGGGTCTACCTGGACCTCGCCCCCATCACCCTGGATGCCGGAGCCCACTACGCGGAGGCCGCGCGCGCGTTGCTGCGCCTGTTCACCGGGAGCGCGGTGGCCCCCGAGGCCGCTCGGGCCTCGCTGGGCGCCGACCCGCTGGGCCACGAGGCCCGCACGGGTGAGGCACTGGACGTGGCCGGCGCCGTCGAGCTGGCCCGGGAGGCCGCCGCGGGCTGGCCCGGGGTGCGCGCCCTGACCGTGGACGCGCTGCCGTACCACGAGGCCGGCGGCAGTGCCGCCGAGGAACTGGGCCTGTCCCTGGCCACCGGTGTCGCCTACCTGCGCGCCCTCACCGAGGCCGGGCTGAGCACCGAAGTGGCGCTCGGACAGCTGGAGTTCCGCTACGCCGCCACCGCGGACCAGTTCCTGACCATCGCCAAGCTGCGCGCCGCGCGCCGGCTGTGGGCCCGTATCGCCGAGGCCTCGGGGGCCCCGGAGGCGGGTGCCCAGCTCCAGCACGCGGTGACCTCGCCGGTGATGATGACCCGCCGCGACCCCTGGGTGAACATGCTGCGCACCACCGTGGCCTGCATGGCCGCGGGTGTGGGCGGCGCGGACGCGGTGACCGTGCTCCCCTTCGACAACGAGCTGGGTCTGCCGGACGCCTTCGCGCGCCGGGTCTCCCGCAACACCTCCACCATCCTGCTGGAGGAGTCGCATCTGGCCCGGGTGATCGACCCGGCCGGCGGCTCCTACTACGTGGAGCGCCTCACCGACGAACTCGCCCACGCCGCCTGGGAGTTCTTCCAGACCCTGGAGAAGTCCGGCGGCCAGGCCGCCGCCCTGCGCTCCGGGCTGGTCGCCGAGCGGCTGGCCGCCACCTGGGCCGCGCGCTCCAAGAAGCTGGCCAGGCGCCGCGAGCCGATCACCGGCGTCAGCGAGTTCCCGCTGCTCTCGGAGAAGCCCGTCGTACGCGAGCCCGCGCCCGCCGGACCCACCGGCGGACTGCCCCGTGTCCGGCGCGACGAGGCGTACGAGGCCCTGCGCGCCCGCAGCGACGCGCACCTGGCGGCGACCGGCACCCGGCCGAGGATCTTCCTCGCCGCGCTGGGCCCGGCGGCCGCGCACACCGCCCGCGCCACCTTCGCCTCGAACCTGTTCCAGGCGGGCGGTATCGAGCCCGTGCACGATCCGGTGTCGGTGGACCCGGCGACGGCCGCCGGGGCGTACGCCGCGAGCGGGGCGGACGGCATGGCCGTGCTCTGCTCCAGCGACGCGCTGTACGAGGAGCAGGCCGCGGCGGTGTCCGAGGCGCTGCGCGCGGCGGGCGCCACGACCGTCTTCCTCGCCGGCAAGCCGGGCACCGCTGAGGCTTCCGTGGACGAGTACGTCTTCGCCGGCTGTGACGCCGTCGCCGTGCTGTCCTCCGTACTCGACCGGATGGGAGTGCCGTCTTGAGCATCCCCGATTTCTCCGAGCTGGCGCTCGACCCCACCGCCGTCGCCGGGGTGTCCGAGGAGCAGTGGCGCTCCGCGGTGAAGGAGTCCACCGGCACTGCGGCCGCCGACCTGCTGTGGGAGACGCCCGAGGGCATCGGCGTCAAGCCGCTGTACACCGGGCGGGACCTGGAGGGCCTGGACTTCCTGCGGACGTACCCGGGCGTGGCCCCGTACCTGCGCGGCCCGTACCCGACGATGTACGTCAACCAGCCCTGGACGATCCGGCAGTACGCCGGCTTCTCCACGGCCGAGGAGTCGAACGCCTTCTACCGGCGCAATCTGGCGTCCGGCCAGAAGGGCCTGTCGGTCGCCTTCGACCTGCCGACGCACCGCGGCTATGACAGCGACCACCCCCGGGTGACGGGCGATGTCGGCATGGCGGGCGTGGCGATCGACTCGATCTACGACATGCGGCAGCTGTTCGACGGGATCCCGCTGGACAAGATGTCGGTGTCGATGACGATGAACGGCGCGGTGCTGCCGGTCCTCGCGCTCTACATCGTGGCGGCGGAGGAGCAGGGCGTCTCCCCCGACAAGCTCGCCGGGACCATCCAGAACGACATCCTCAAGGAGTTCATGGTCCGCAACACCTACATCTACCCGCCCAAGCCCTCGATGCGGATCATCTCCGACATCTTCGCGTTCACCTCGCAGAAGATGCCGCGGTACAACTCGATCTCCATCTCCGGCTACCACATCCAGGAGGCCGGGGCCACGGCCGACCTGGAGCTGGCGTACACCCTCGCCGACGGCGTGGAGTACCTGCGGGCCGGGCAGGCCGTCGGGCTGGACGTGGACGCGTTCGCGCCGCGCCTGTCGTTCTTCTGGGCGATCGGCATGAACTTCTTCATGGAGGTCGCGAAGCTGCGCGCGGCCCGGCTGCTGTGGGCGCGCCTGGTCAAGCAGTTCGACCCGAAGAACGCCAAGTCGCTGTCGCTGCGCACGCATTCGCAGACCTCGGGCTGGTCGCTGACCGCGCAGGACGTCTTCAACAATGTGACGCGCACCTGCATCGAGGCGATGGCGGCGACCCAGGGCCACACCCAGTCGCTGCACACCAACGCCCTCGACGAGGCTCTCGCGCTGCCGACGGACTTCTCGGCGCGCATCGCCCGCAACACCCAGCTGCTGCTGCAGCAGGAGTCGGGGACCTGCCGGTCGATCGACCCGTGGGGCGGCAGCGCGTACGTCGAGAAGCTGACGTACGACCTGGCCCGGCGGGCCTGGCAGCACATCGAGGAGGTCGAGGCGGCCGGCGGCATGGCGCAGGCCATCGACGCGGGCATCCCGAAGCTGCGCGTGGAGGAGGCCGCGGCCCGCACGCAGGCGCGGATCGACTCGGGCCGGCAGCCGGTGATCGGCGTCAACAAGTACCGCGTGGAGAACGACGAGGCGATCGACGTCCTGAAGGTCGACAATTCCTCGGTGCGCTCTCAGCAGATCGCCAAGCTGCGGCGGCTGCGCGAGGAGCGCGACGAGGCGGTCACGCAGGACACGCTGCGGGCGCTGACGAACGCGGCCGAGCGCGGTGACGGCAACCTGCTGGCCCTGGCGGTGGACGCGGCGCGCGCCAAGGCCACCGTCGGTGAGATCTCGGACGCACTGGAGAAGGTGTACGGGCGGCACGCGAGCCAGATCCGTACGATCTCGGGTGTGTACCGCACCGAGGCAGGCGAGTCCCCGTCCGTGGAACGCACCCGTGCGCTCGTCGACGGGTTCGAGGAGGCGGAGGGCCGCCGTCCGCGCATCCTGGTCGCGAAGATGGGCCAGGACGGGCACGACCGCGGCCAGAAGGTGATCGCGACCGCCTTCGCCGACCTGGGCTTCGACGTGGACGTCGGCCCGCTGTTCCAGACCCCGGCGGAGGTGGCCCGCCAGGCCGTCGAGGCGGACGTCCACGTGGTGGGCGTGTCGTCGCTGGCGGCCGGCCACCTGACCCTCGTACCGGCGCTGCGCGAGCAGCTGGCGGAGGAGGGCCGCGAGGACATCATGATCGTCGTGGGTGGGGTGATCCCGCCGGCGGATGTCCCGACGCTGCTGGAGATGGGCGCGACGGCGGTCTTCCCGCCGGGCACGGTGATCCCGGACGCGGCCCACGACCTGGTGACGCGGCTGGCCGCGGACCTGGGCCACGAGCTGTAGGCGGCCGCCGGTGCCGAAGATCGACATCGAGGCCTACGCCAAGGGGGTGCTCGACGGGAAGCGCGCGTTCATCGCGCGTGCGATCACCCTCGTCGAGTCCACCCTGCCGGCTCACCGGGTGCTGGCGCAGGGCCTGTTGACGGAGCTGCTGCCGCACGCGGGCCGGGCCCGCCGGATCGGCATCAGCGGGGTGCCGGGGGTGGGCAAGTCCACCTTCATCGACGCGTTCGGCACGATGCTGACGGGGCTGGGCCACCGGGTGGCGGTCCTCGCGGTGGACCCTTCGTCGACGCGCACGGGCGGCTCCATCCTGGGTGACAAGACCCGGATGGAGCGGCTGGCGGTGGACCCGGCGGCGTTCGTCCGCCCGTCACCCTCGGCGGGCACACTGGGCGGGGTCGCCAAGGCCACCCGCGAGTCGATGATCGTGATGGAGGCGGCGGGCTACGACGTGGTCCTCGTGGAGACGGTCGGCGTGGGCCAGTCGGAGACCACGGTGGCGGGGATGGTCGACTCCTTCCTGCTGCTCTCCCTCGCCCGTACGGGCGACCAGCTGCAGGGCATCAAGAAGGGCGTCCTGGAGCTGGCCGACGTCCTGGCGGTGAACAAGGCGGACGGCCCGCACGAGCGTGACGCGAAGGCCGCGGCCCGCGAACTGTCGGGCGCGCTGCGGCTGATGCACCCGGTGGACGCGGCCTGGACGCCACCAGTCCTGACGTGCAGCGCGCGGGAGTCGAGCGGGCTGGACGAGGTGTGGAGCCGGCTGGAGCAGCACCGGACCCTGCTGGACGCGGGGGGCCGGCTGACGGCGAAGCGGGCGGCGCAGCAGGTGGAGTGGACCTGGTCGATGGTCCGCGACGAACTGCTGGAACGCCTGCGGGCGGACCCGGCCGTGCGGGAGCTCGCGCCGGACCTGGAGTCCGCGGTCCGGGCGGGCACGGTGACCCCGACGTCGGCGGCGGACCGCATACTGGCGGCGTTCGGGAACGCGGGGAACTGAGGGCGGGACGGAGCCCGGCGCGGGCGCCGTCCGGTCACTCGTATCGCAGCCACACCGACGGCGGCAGCAGCTCGGCACCGCTGATGGCGCCGGTACCGACGAAGATGCGGACCGCCTGGAGCTCGGGCAGTTCTGCGAGCGGCGCGATGTCAAGATCCTCCTTCGAGGTCATGTCGAGGAGGAGCAGCTGCTGCAGTCGGGGGAACGATGCGGGCAGTCGGCGGATCGCCGACTGCCGGACCTCCTCCTCATCTCCGAGCAGGGTCAGACCGGTGACGCAGGCCAGCCTCGCGTCCGCCGGAAGGGTCGCGAACGAGCTGGTGGACACCTTGAGGTGGGCGAGGGCGTGCAGTTCTCGGACCTCCTGCCAGTCGGCTGCCGAGGCAGGACTGGACGTCTTGGTGAGTTCGAGCACCGTCAGCCCGGGGAACGCGCCGAGGCCTTCGAGCCCCCGGGGGGCACTCGTTTCGCCGGACACGACCAGCTCGCACAAGGGGGCATGGGCGGGCAGGACCTGTGCGGACCAGCGCGTGCCGGTTTCCCCGTAGATGCTGAAGGATGTCAGTTGCCCGAGCTGTGCCACCGGACTCAGGTCGGTATCCGGCCGGGCACTCTCGATGGCCAGTCTCCTGACCGGCAGGCCGCCGAGCCCGGAGATGTCCGTCAGCTTCGGGCAGGCGTTGATCACGACGGTCTCCAGGGCGGACTGTCCTCGCAGGAAGTCCAGATCCGACACCCGGTCGTGCGCGAGCTCGAGGTCCGTCAGACCGTGCCGTCGCACGTAGTGGGACAGTGCGTCGAGGGACACGCGGTGCCTGACGTCCAAGCGGTGTGGCGGGGAGTCCAGACGGTCCAGCTCGTGCAGTTGGGCATCGGAGCGGACGATGTAGAGGAGACCGGCCGGATCCAGGTGTGCGATCACCTCCTCGGCATAGGTCCCGCATTCGAAGCGCGACCAGGCCCACAGGAGCTCCGAACGGACCCGGAGCCGGGGGTGCGTGGCGAACCGTGCGAGGAAGGGCATCGCGGCGTCCGATTTCACGTGCGAGGCCGCGATCACCACGTGGTAAGCGCTCTTGTGGTCGAGCTCCTCGGGGCCGGGGAGGAGGCCCAGCACCAGCCGGCCGACCTCCGCGAGGGCGCGTGCCTGGGCTTCGTCGGACGGGGGGACGAGGGCGGCGGCGCGTTCCTCCACGGCCGCGCGCGTGGCGGGGTCGATGCTGCTGATGTCCTCCAGGCAGGCGGCGGCGAGCAGGTGGACCCGGGCCCGGACGCGCTTGTCGGTGGAGGCGTCTCCCCGGTCGAGGAGGTCGCGCAGCAGCGTGACGCGCTCGGCCGGGCGGGCGAGGGCGACCGCCATCCGGATGACGTCCTCCCACTGGTCGTCGTCGGCGTGGGAGGTGAGCATGCCGAAGTCGCCCTCCTCCACCGCGGCCCGCGCACCGAGGAAGTCCTGGAAGGTGCGGTGGATGAAGTCCACCGTGCCGGGCGCCGGCTGCCGCAGGAGTCCGCTGCGCTGGAGGAGGTACTCGAAGACCTCGGGTGCTCCGCCCAGGGCGGCCGCCTCCGGGACCGAGGGCAGCGCCCGGGCGATGACGTCCTCGGCACGGGAACGGTCCATCGCCGTGCGACCGTTCTTGGCCAGCCAGTACGCGAGCCTTTGCAACAGGTCGAGCTGGGGCTCCTCCCGCAGATCCGGGCCCTTCAGGTCCCGCTCCCGGTCGCGGCGGCTCAGCAGCATGGAGAGCGCGGCCTCGTAGAGGTCCTTGCGGCCGTGCGGGAGGTAGCCGCGCCGGTCCCGGTGGAGGGAGCAGAGCAGTCCGCACATCAGGGGGGTGGTGGCCAGGCGGCCGAGGTCCGGTCTGGTCCGCACCGCGGTGAGCAGCTGGGACTCGTACGTGCGGAGGTCCGCGTCCTCGTCGCCGCCGTCACGCACCGCGGCATACCACCGCTGGATGAAGGTGGCGATGTCCGAGGGAGTCATGGTGGACAGCGTCAGTTCGGTGAAGTCCTCCTCGGCGAGCCACTCCACCCCCACGGCGGAGGGGCGCGAGGTCACGAGCCACCGGTTGTCACCGTCGTAGGCGTCCATCAGATCCCGCAGCCAGCCGCGGGTGCGCTCCCGTTCCGCACCGGGGATCTCGTCGATGCCGTCGATGAGGACGAGCCCCCGACCCGCCATGAGGACGCGGTGGGCCCAGCCGTCGGGCTGGGAGGACCCGAGCGGACAGCCCACGGCGGTCAGGAAGTCGGGGGGAGCGGGCAGCCGCTCGCCGTGGCGGGTCAGGGTGCGCAGCGGCAGGATGAAGGGGATGCGGTCGTAGAGGTACTCCATCTGCGGGGAGAGGTTCCGGCAGGCGGCGGTGACGGCCAGCCACTGCACCAGGGTGGTCTTGCCGGAACCGGCTTCCCCGCGCAGGAGGACGCGGTGGCTGCCGGCCAGGGCCTGATCCGCGGGCAGGACGTGCTGGGGGGCGGCGGCGAGCCACTGCAGGAGTGCGGTCCGTCCGGAGCGGGCACCGCCGCGCAGGAGGACGCGGGAGCCGCCCGCCAGGGCCTGATCGGCGGGCAGGTGCGCGAAGCTGTCACGCACGGCCCTCGGGAGCGGCAGCGGTTCCGGACCGGGATCGCCGGGCACGCCGTGTCGGGGAACGATGTGAGCGGCCGCGCCGCGGTCGTTCAGCCACCGGTGCCACGTCATCGACGTCGCCTCCAGGCTCAGGTACGCCGCGTCCAGTGGCCACCGGGTCGGGGAGTTGCCGAGGTCGATCCCGTAGATGGTCAGCTTGCCGTGCTTCTTCTCCACGTACGGGAGGTACAGCTGCTCGAACGCGGCGTCCTCGGCTCCGGGCAGCGGATCGCGGCGGATCAGTTCGTCTACCTTGGCCGTCAGTTCGGCGATCCCCCGGGTCTGCTCCACCAGGGCGTGGGCCACGAACGTCGAGCGCTGCGTGAAGAACTGCAGGATGTGCAGGCAGGCCGCGTCGACGAGCCGTTCGTAGAAGTAGGTGGCGTCGGTGCCGAGTTCCCGCTGGGGGCGGCCGCTCACGGCGCGCAGCTCCCGGGCGAAGGCCGCGGAGCCGAGGCGTACGGCGTCCAGGTCGGTCATCGTCAGCTCGCCGAGGCCCCGCAGGGTCTGCGCGAGGGCGTCGGTGACGGCCTGCTGTTCGTCCGCGGCGATCGGGCGCTCGCCGGTGCGCAGGGCCTGTTCCACCAGCTTGGCGGCCAGCGCCCCGAGATCGGCTTCGGTGAGCGAGCGCTTCTCGCCCGTGAAGGACACGTGGCCCGAGATGCGGATCGGTTTGCCGACGAGGCCCGCCCCGCCGCCCTCGCTGACGAACAGTTTCCTGACCAGGGGCCCGATGGCCGCCGAGGCCAGCCGGATGCCGACGGTCCCGGGCTCCATGCAACCCCCCGCAGCGTAGCGACCGTTGGCCCGGAGCCTAGCGGCCGCCCACGCTGCCCGGAGGGTTATGCCCCGACGAGTACCGAGCCGGGCGCGCCCAGCGCCTCGCGCAGGATGCGGGCCTGCTCGACCTTGTTGTCCGTGGCGAGGAGGGCGGACAGGACCGCGATGCGGGCCTGGCCGGCGCGCAGGGTGCCGGTCGGGACGGCGCCGGCGGCGACCAGGTCCACCGCGCCGCCGTGCGTGTAGATCTCGGTGACCGGTCCGGCCATGACGCGGGTGGTCAGTGCGACCAGGACCCCGCGGCCGACGGCGGCGCGGACGGCCTCCACGATCTCCGGGGTGGCATTGCCCGCGCCGGTTCCGACGAGGACGATGCCGCGCGCGCCGGCCTCGACGGCGGCGTTCAGCAGGACCGGGTCACCGTCGGCGTGGTGCACGACCACGTCCACGCGCGGCGGGAGCTCCGGCATCGCGGGCAGCGGGAGCGGTGCCGGGCGCTGCGGGGTGCGCAGGACGGTGACCTTGCCGAAGCCGATCTTCCCGAAGAGTTCCTTCGAGGGGTCGGCGAACGCGTCCAGCTCCACGGCCTGGGTCTTCACGGTGCCGCGGGCGGCGTGCACCCGCCCGGCGAAGGCGATCAGTACGCCGAGCCCGCGCGTGTTCGCGGCGGTGAGCAGGGCGTCGTAGAGGTTCCCCGGGCCGTCGCCGTCGGCGGTGCCCATGGGGCGCTGCGAGCCGGTGAAGACCACGGAGCGCGGGTCGTGGTGGTGGAGGTCGAGGAGGAACGCCGACTCCTCCAGGGTGTCGGTGCCGTGCGTGACGACGATGCCGTCCACGCCGGGGTCGGCGAGCACCTCGTGCACGGTGCGGAGCAGGGTGAGCTGGTGTGCGGTGGTAAGCCGCGGGCTGTTCACGCTGAACAGGTCGACCAGTTCGACGGTGATGCCCTCGGGAAGTGGTGCGGTGGCGATCACCTCGTTCCCGTCGGCGTCCGCTGCGAAGCCGGAACCCTGCCAGCGGCTGGCTATCGTCCCGCCGGTGCTGATCACGACGATCCGTCCCATCGGCCGTGGCCGCCCTTCACTCGTGTCACTCGTGTCACTCATACGTCACTCGTACATATGTACTCAAAGCAGCAATGATAGAGCGATCTACGCGCAATGTGATTGCGTTTTCCCTCAGCCCCGTTCACAAACGCTGGGTGATAATTGCGTCATGGATGCCATTGACCGAGATATCTTGCGCGAGCTCCAGGCCGATGGCCGCCTGAGCAACCAGGAACTCGCCCAGCGCGTGGGACTGACCCCCTCCCCCTGCATGCGACGGGTGCGCCAGCTGGAACAGGACGGGGTGATCCAGGGCTACCGCGCCGTGATCTCCCCCGAGGCGGTGGACCGCGGCTTCGAGGTGCTCGTCTCGGTCGAGGTGCGGCGCGACCGGGAGGCGGTCGAGGCCTTCGAGGCGGCCCTCCAGGACATCCCGGACGTCATCGAGGCCTACCGCCTCTTCGGCAGCCCCGGCTGCCTGCTGCGCATCGCCGTCGCCGACCTGCGGGCCTACGAGCGCCTGTGGATCGAGAAGCTGACGGCCCTCACCGGCATCACCGAGGTCAACTCGCAGATCATCATGAAGCGCATCAAGGAGCCGGACGGCCTGCCCGTCGACTTCCGCTGACACCCGTGAACGACAGGAAGCAGTACGTCATGAAACCCCTCGGTGCCGGTGACCCGATCCGGCTCGGCCCGTACCGCGTCCTCGGTGTCCTCGGCGAAGGCGGCATGGGCAAGGTGTACTTCGGCCGGGACGACAGCGGCCGGACGGCGGCCGTCAAGGTGCTGCTGCCCGAGCTCGCGCACGACCCGCACCTCGTCCAGCGCTTCCTGCGCGAGGCGCACACCGCCCAGGCGGTCACCGGCGGCGGCGTCGCCCGGGTGCTGGACGCGCGGACCGAGGACACCGGCAGCCGGCCCTGGATCGCGACCGAGTTCCTGTCCGGACCCACCCTCGACGACGCCGTGCGCCGGTACGGGCCGTTCGGCGCCGACGGCGTACGCGCCCTCGCCGCCTCCCTCGCCGCCACCTTGCGGGACATCCACGCGGCCGGGCTGGTGCACCGCGACCTGAAGCCGGCCAACATCGTGCTCACCTCGGCGGGACGGCGCGTCATCGACTTCGGCATCGCGCGCCCCGAACACGGACTGACGCTCACCACCACCGGCCAGGTGCCGGTCACCCCCGGGTACGGCGCGCCGGAGCAGGTGCTCGGTCAGCGCGTCGGACCGGCCGCGGACGTCTTCTCGCTGGGCGCGGTCCTGGCGTACGCGGCCACCGGGCAGCGCACCTTCGACGGTACGCACGTGGCCGCCGTGCAGTACGAGGTGGTGCACGGGGAGCCGCGGCTGGACTCCGTACCGCCCGAGCTGCGGCAGCTGATCGCGCCCTGCCTCGCCAAGGACCCCGCGCACCGCCCGGCCCCCGACGAGATCACGGGCGCGTTCGCCCCGCCGCCCGGCGCCGACCGGGTCTGGCGCACGGGGCCGGTGGCCCAGGACATCGAGCGCCGGGGAGCCGAGGCCCACCGGCAGGCCACGGTCGTCGGGCAGGGGTCCGGAAGCGGGCCCTCCCGGAGGCGGCTGCTGCGCACCGCGCTGGCGGCGGGCGGCGTCCTGGCCGCCTCGGGCGGGGCCGGGGGCGCCTGGTGGATGCTGCGCGAGGAGCCGCGCAAGATCCCGGCGGCCGGACCGGCCAGGGACGCCGAGCCGCTGTCGATCCTCGTCGGCAAGCACGGAACGCCTCCCGGCGAGCTGTGGGGTCCGCTGCCCGTGGCTGCGGGACCGGTCGACGGCGTGGTCACCGACCCGCTGCCGGTCCTCGACGTGGTCGTCTTCGCGGCGGCGGGCGGCGGCCTCGCGGCGCGCCTGACGACCGACGGCAAGGAGAAGTGGCGGCTGCCCGGCGTCCGGCCGGCCGCCGGCCTCGTCCGACTCCCGGACAACCGGTTCGCGACCGCGGGATCCGGTGGGGCGCTGCTCGGCTTCGAGGGCTCCACCAGCAGGCAGGTGTGGTCGGTGGGGGACGCCGACACCGGCCGCATCCTGGCCGCGGACGAGTCGGCGGTCTACCTGGTGACGCGCGGCGGAAAGCTGCGCGCCGTGGACACGGGCAGCCGCAAGGTCCGCTGGACGATTCCGCTTCCGCAGGCCGCCGTACGGGCCCCGGGGCCGCGGGCCGCGGTCGGCACGGACCGGCTGGTGTTCTTCGGCGCCGACGGCAACGTCATCGCCGTCGACACCGCTTCCGGAAGCACGATCTGGCAGGTCTTCGGCCAGGCGAGGTCCGCCGTGCAGCCGCTCGTCGTGAAGGACGTCGTCTTCCTCGGCGGGCGCGGCCTTTCGGCCCTGAACATCAGGACGGGCGTCCAGGTGTGGGACGAGATCAAGGCCGCCGAGGCCCCGCAGCAGGGGGTCGGCGGCTGGGGACCGGCGGTCCCCCACAACGCCGGCGTGTTCGCCATGCACGGTACGGAACTGACCGAGGTGCACATGGAGATCGGCCTGCCGTTTCCGAGGGACCGCACCGCGCGGGGCCCGGTGCCGCACACGCCCCCGGTCGTGCAGGCCGGTACGGTCTGGGTCGTCCAGGGAGACGGGCAGGGCGTCTCGGCCCACTCTGTCGTCGCCGGCCGCCGGTTCTGGACCTGGTCTCCCGAATCTCGCGGCCCCTGGGGCATGTCCGGCGCGGGGAACCGCGTCTTCCTCGTCAACGACGGGAAGCTCACGGCCATGCCCACCGTCGAGAAGTGAGGCGCGCTCCCGGCCCGTTCCCCCGCACGCGGTTCCCGCCCGGTTCAGCCGCCCCGGCAGGCACCGCTTAGGCTCGGGGCCGATCAACCGACCCGGGAGAGCGCACATGGAACGCCTTCGTCACGACGACCCGTCGCACGTCGGGCCGTACGTGATCCTGGCCCGGCTCGACTCCGAGTCCGCCGAGCGCACCGTTCCCGAACGCCGCTACCTCGGGCGCACGGCCGACGGGCAGCGCACGGTCCTCGTCTGCGTGCCGCGGGCCGGTGCCGATCCGTCCCGGTGGGCGATCGAGGCCGAGGGCGCCCGTCGGCTGTCCGCACCCCGGTTCCTCGGCGTCGCGGAGGTGGGCGGGACGGCCGGCTTCCCCTGGTACGCGGCCCCGTACACGCCCGCGCTGCCGCTGCCCGCCGTGCTCGCCGCGTACGGAGGGCCGCTGCCCGAGGACACCGTCCGCAGGCTCGGCGCCGCGCTCGCGGAGGGGCTGGCCGCCGTACACGCCCAAGGGCTGACGCACGCGGGGCTGTCGCCCGCCGCCGTGCTGGTCACCCCGGACGGACCGCTGCTGACCTGCTTCGGCGCCGTGCGGGCCGCGGCTCCCGACGGGACCCGGCGGACCGGGCTGCCCGGACTCGATCCGGGCTGCCTGGCCGTGGAGCAGGCGTCGGGGGGCCGCCCGCAGCCGCTCGGGGACGTCTTCGCGCTGGGGGCCGTCCTGGCCTACGCCTCGACCGGTCACACCGTGCCCGAGCAGAGCGAACTGCCGCCGGGTCTGCGGACGCTGGTCGGCTCCTGCCTGTCGTCCGACCCGGCGGTCCGGCCGCGGTCCGCGCAGGAAGTGCTGGGCGCACTCGTGGCCCCCGGGACGGGACCCGCCCCGTCCGAGGACCCGTACGCGCAGGCCGGAACGGTCCTCGACCACGGAGCCGTACCGCTGCCCGGCCGGGTCGTCGCCGCGCTCGCCGCCCAGTCCGCCGCGCTGCTCGCCGCGGAACTCCCGTCCCCGCAGAAGCCGTTCGCCACGGCCCAGAAGGTGCACTGACCCGATGTCCGTCCCGGCACCCCGCGCCACCCGCGCCCCGCTCGCCCCGCTCACGCACGACGATCCGCAGCACCTCGGCGATTTCCGGCTGCTCGCCCGGCTCGGCAGCGGCGGCATGGGCACGGTCTACCTGGCCCGTTCGGCGGCCGGGCGGACGGTCGCGCTCAAGACCGTGCACGCCCGGATCGCCGCCGACACTACCTTCCGCACCCGGTTCCGGCTGGAGGCCGACGCGGCCCGGGTCATCGGCGACCGCTACGGGGCCCGGGTCTTCGCCGCGGACGCCCTGGCCGCGACGCCGTGGCTGGCCACCGAGTACGTCATCGGGCCGCAGCTCGACGAGGCGGTCGGGCTGGCCGGCCCGCTGCCCGAGCCGTGCGTCCGCGCCCTGGGCGCGGAGCTCGCCCGGGCGCTGGGGCAGCTGCACCGCTCGGACGTGGTGCACCGCGACCTCAAACCGTCCAACGTCATGGTCACGGCCGCCGGGCCCAAGGTCATCGACTTCGGTATCGCACGCGCACGCGGCGACGAACGGCTGACCCGCACCGGAGCCGCGGCCGGCACGCCCGCCTTCATGTCGCCGGAGCAGGCCGGCGGTCTCGAACACGCCCCGGCCGGTGACGTGTTCGCGCTGGCCGGAGTCCTGGTCTTCGCGGCGTCCGGGCACGGCCCCTTCGGCGGCGGCCAGGCCGCGGACCTGCTGTACCGGGTGCGGTACGCGGAGCCCGACCTGAGCGGCGTACCGGCGGCACTGGCGCCGCTGCTCGCCCGCTGCCTGTCCAAGGACGCGGCGCACCGCCCCACGACGGCCGAGCTGGCGGACCTGCTCGCTCCCGGCGACGGCCCGTTCGCGGACGGGCTGCCGCAGCCGGTGCTCGCGGACATCGCCCGGCGCGCCGCGGCCGTGTGGCAGGAGCCGCCGCTGCGGCTGCCCGCCCCCCGCGGGGAGGCGGACACCGTCGTCGCCGGCGACGCCGGCCTGTCACGCCGCAGGCTGTTCGCGCTCTCCGGGGCCGCGGCCGGCGCCGTCGCGCTCGCGGCGGGGGGAGGGCTGTGGGCCTGGCTCGGCAGCCGCGGCAAGGACGGGGGCGGGGCCGCGGGCGCCGGGCAGCAGGCCCTGGAGCCACCGCCGGACGCGCTGTGGCAGGCCGACCTGGAGCGCCCCCTGGTGGGCAGCGCCCCGCTGCCGGTGAACGGCATGCTCGTCATGGCCACCGGAAACACGACCAGCGGGATCTTCCAGCCGGACGGCAAGCACCTGAGGGACATCCAGGGGTTCGCGTACGTCTGGCGCGTCGCCACCGACGGCAAGGTCCTCTACGCGGTCGGGAAGCCGGACGCCGCGGACAAGGCCCTCGCGGTGGTACCCCTGTCCCTGGAGAACGGCACGGAGCAGGCGCCGCTCGTCCGGCTTCCCGCGTACGACGGTACGAACACGCTCAACCAGATCCTCGGCGTGGCCGGCGACACCGTGTTCCTCTACGCCAAGGCGGCCGGGAGCGACCAGTGGTCCGTGGTGGCCGCGAGCCTGAAGACCGGCACGGAACTGTGGCGGCAGGCGGCGCAGGCCCCCACCGAGGAGCAGGTGCAGTTGGGGCGCCCGTCCCCCGTCGGCGTCAAGGCCGTACGCGGCGGCGTTCTGCTGTGGCAGCACGCCGAGACAAGCGGCGCCTTGCGGGTGTCCGTGCACGACGCCGGCAGCGGCGCCGAGCGCTGGAACGTGTCGCTGGATGCACCCGGCGCCACGCCGGGCCGGCCGGCCACGGATGACGACCGCGTGTACATCGGCGCCAAGAGGGTGCACGCGCTGCGGCTCACCGACGGCGGGTCCGCCTGGGTCTTCGGCGCGGACCGCGACGCGGGCGAGGTGGGCGCCCGGCGCCGGTACGGCACGCCGACCGTCCGCGACGGGATCGTCTACGCCGTGGAGGGCACGCGCGGCGTCGTCGCCATCAGCGCCGCCTTCGGCACGCTGCAGTGGACGGACATCCTGCCGGAGGGCACGAAACCGAATCGCGACATCGCCCCTGTGGTCACCCCGAGCCACATCTACACCATGGACGCGGCGGGCCTGCGAGCCGTCCGCATCCGCACCCAGGCCCCGGTCTGGCACTACAGGACGAGCGCCTACGCCCTGACGCCGGATCCGGACGGCAAGCGGCTCTACCTCCGCGAGGAGAGGAAACTGATCGCCCTCCCGCTCCCTTAGGGCCGGAAGTCCCTTCCTGCGAACTCGGTCAGGAACGGCGCGGATTCAGGACGGTTGCCACCGCCGTCCCGCCAACAGGCCGACGCAGAAGGTGCGTTGACGGCCCACGCAGCACATCATCCTCGCAACGGCCTCCATGGGGCGCCCGAAGGATGTCATGATCGGGCACGGCGGTCACGCCGACTCCATCCCCACCAACGGATGACCGTTCGACTCCCGGCCGGGAATCGAACCGTGAACGGCTTGAATTGGAGTGCATTCATGAGCAGCAACCCGTTCGACGACGCCGACGGCCGGTTCTACGTCCTGGTGAACGACGAGGAACAGCACTCGCTGTGGCCGGCGTTCGCCGGGATTCCCGCCGGCTGGCGCATCGTATTCGGCGAGGAAAGCCGCCGGCAGTGCCTGGAACACGTCGAGGCGCACTGGACCGACCTGCGACCGAAGAGCCTGCGCGATGCGATGACCGCCGACCCGGCCTCCGCCGGCACCGCGTGAGGTGACCGCGGCATTCCGGCTGCCCGCCGAGCCGATGCGCCGGGGGGCGTCATCGGCAACCGGCGTACAGGAATTCCCTCCGGGAAGCTAAGGGCCGACCGGGCGGCGGGCCTCGGCCAGGGCGACCGCGTGGACGAACCACTCCAGTACGGAGCGGATCTCCTCGCCGTGAGTGGCGAAGACCTCCAGCGGGAAGGAGGGGCGCAGGTCGAGCTTCGCCTCCGCCAGGTCGATGCCGTGGACGGCGTTGAACCGCTCCATCAGGCCGCGGCGCAGCGGCTCGTCGTCGAACGGCGGGCGCCGCTTGAGGTGCTGGAAGACCACCTCCGCCGTACCGCTCACCGGGTAGACGCCGATCGGCCACAGCGTGCGCGGCGCGTTCGGGCCGCCGGCGTCCAGGGTGGGGAAGCAGCTGGTCTCGGTCGCCTTGCCGTAGACCTGGTATCCCCCCTGCTCCTCCCAGAACCGGAGTGCCGCCAGGACGCCTTCGACGACCTCCGGCGTCTGGTTCGCGCGCAGCAGCGTCGTGAAGCGGGTGGCGGCCTCGTCACCACCGGCCGCGGACCCGGCCGGCGGCCCCGCGGGGCTCTCCTCCGGGATCTCCTTGCCCACGAGCACGGCCAGGTCGGTACTGCTGAGCCGGTGGGCCTTCGAGGCCCGGCCGTTCTCGTCGAAGGGCACGCCCTCGTCCCGCAGGACGTCCTTGGGGTCCCCGGAGTGCCGGTCGTCGTCGGCCCACCGGAACCCGCCCGCGATCCGGCCGTCGGCGGTCAGTACCCGGTACGCGCAGTGCAGGCCCTTCCTGCCCGACATGTGGTTGCCGACGGCGATGGCGCTGGTACCGATCAGGGCGGCGAGCTCGCCGTACGAGGTCCAGGTCCCGGCCGGCACGGCGAGCAGGATCTCCCGCAGCTCCCGCCAGCCGGCCCACTCGTCGTCCGCCTGCACGACTCCCTCCAGGGGGGCGGGCCACAGCTGCACGACCCGGTCGGCCAGTTCCCCGGCCCGGGCGAGGATCTCGGTGCGGCCCCAGCGTTCCTGCGCGGCGATGTGCTGGTTCATCCGCAGCGCGCTGGAGTCCAGCAGTTCCTGCTTGCGGTGGAAGGGGTGGTTGGAGAGCCGTGCGTTCTCGCCGGAGAGGGTGAGGTTCCCGAGCGTGTGCACGAGCAGGTTGTGGATCTCCTCGGGGCTCTCTCCGTCCGCGGCTTCCTCGGCCAGCAGGTCAAACCACTGCTGCGCCGGGCGCTGCGGCAGCACGTGTTCCACGGTGAGCGGCGCCTTGTCGTAGTCGACGGGCTCGCTCGACCCGTGGCTCTCCTCCAGCCGGCGCAGGATCTGGAAGCGCTGGTTGCTGCGGCCCGTCTTGTAGAAGGGCCGGGTGCGGACCGCCTCGCGGACGGCGTCGTCGCCGGGCCATACGCGGGCTCCCGTGCGGGGGCGCGAGAGGAAGCGGCGTACGGCCTCGGCCGGGGAGCCGTCCTTGTCCAGTTCCTTGGGGAGTTCCATGAAGACCCGGTTGCTGCCGGTCGTGGACAGACCCGCGAGGAGGCGCCGCACCAGGTAGCTCTCCGCGTAGGCGAGGGCGTCCGCCGCTTCCGCGGCCGTGGTCCTGCCCTCGTCCACGAGGTCGAGGAGGTGCAGGGCCGGCGGGTAGTGGATCTGGCCGCCCCAGCGCGACAGGCGTTCCAGCACCGCCCGCAGCCCGGGGTCGCTCTCCCGCTCGGGCTCCAGGATCCGCATGAGCCGGTCGGCGCGCAGGGAGAACCGGGCGATCTCCGCTTCGAGCGCCGCCTCGTCCCCGCTCAGCGGCTCCAGGCGCTTCTTCTGATCGCGGTAGATCTCGCTCTGCCGGGCCCGGCTGTTCCCGCCGACGACGAGGTCCAGCCAGACCAGCAGCTCCAGGTGGGCGGGGCCCAGCAGGTCCTGCATGGGCAGCCACCGCTTGCGGTAGACGTCCTCGCCCCTGGTGGGCAGGCACATGAAGAGATAGTTGCGCAGCAGGTCGCTCTGGCTGAGCCCCACTCCGGTGTTGTTGATGGACTCGAAGATGCGGTAGACGTTGTCGCCCTCGGCGGCGGTGATCGCGACGATCGAGAGGCAGTCGCCGAGCACGGACTCGACCGCGTCCACCCATGCCTCACCACCGCTCTCCGTCCCTTCGGCCAGGGCCGCCACGAAGAAGCGGTAGGCCGCGCCGACGTTTCCGGCTCCGCCCGCCTTCGGAAGGCTGTCCACGCAGGCGGTGTACGCCTCCCGGTCCGCCTGCGTCGGCAGCAGCCGGTAGCTGTCGTGCCCGTCCTGGTAGGCGTTGGCCAGGATGAGGTCGTTGATGCGGGAGGCCTTCTTCGCCGAACCCCGGGCCCGGTGGTGGTCCCGCAGCGCGGTGAAGGCGAGCATCAGTGTGGTCATGCGCTGCTGACCGTCGACGACGAGCCAGCGCTGCATCCCGCCCGCCGCGACACGCTCGGGTGCCAGCACCACCGAGCCGAGGAAGTGCCCCGAGCCGGGCCGCCCTTCCTGCCGGTCCTCGACCAATTCCTGCACGTCGTCCCACAATTGCTGCAGCTCGTCCCGCTGCCAGCTGTAGGTGCGCTGGTAGAGAGGAACCTGGAACTGCTGCTCGCCCTGCACCAGCTTGCTGAACGTGGTCTCCTGAGCGTGCACGCCCGTCCTCTCCCCGAACCCATCACCGTCGACCCGCCATTGTCGCCCCATACCGTACGGTGATCAGTCGAAACGGCGACACGCGTACGCCCCGGGGGCACACATGGCGACGCTGGGAATCCACAAGGACTTCCTCCTGGAGTTCGCCAAGCTGGAGAAGCCCGTCCAGAAGCGGGTCCACGAGGTCTTCGACAAGTTCCGCGAGCATCGCCATGCCGGGCTTCACCTGGAAAAACTGGAAAATCCCCGCGACCCAGGAACTGCGCCGGGCCGGGGAGTGGACGTTCCTCCAGGTGTGCGCGGAGGCCACCCGGCTGCTGGAGCCGCGTACCGACCGGCCGTTCCGCCATGTGGTGATCGACGAGGCCCAGGATCTCCATCCGGCGCAGCGGCGCCTGCTGCGGGCATCGGTCGCGCCCGGTCCGGACGATCTGTTCATCGCGGGCGACACGCATCAGCGCATCTACGGGAACAAGGTGTCGCTGCGCGGGCTCGGCGTGAACGTGAGCGGAAGGTCCCATCGGCTGCGGATCAACTACCGCACCACGCACGAGATCCTGCAGTGGTCGACCTCCCTGCTCGGCCGGGAGAACCCGGACGACATGGACGGCGGGATCGAATCGCTGGCGGGCTACCGGTCCGTGCTGAACGGCGCGCACCCCGAACTGCGGGCCGCGGGCAGCAAGGCCGAAGAGATCGCGGACCTCACGGCGCGGATCGTCCGGTGGACGGCCGACGGCGTGGAACCGGGCGAGATCGGGGTGGCCGTGCGCTACCTGCAGCTGGGCAAGGAGATCGCGCATTCCCTGGAACAGGCCGGTCTGCCCGTCCGGCTCCTCGGCGGCGCGCAGGGGGCCGGCGGCGGGGTCGGCATCGGGACCATGCACCGGATGAAGGGCCTGGAGTTCCGCTGCGTCGCGGTCGCCGGGGTGGGCGACGGCGTGGTGCCGCTGGCTTCGGCCGTCACCCCGGCGGACGTGGACCCTCAGCAGCACCGGGAGGACCGGCTCGGTGAGTTGAGCCTCCTGTTCGTCGCCTGCACCCGCGCGCGAGAGGCCCTGCGGGTCTCCTGGAACGGGGAGCCCAGCCCCTTCCTGGCGGCGTGGCGAGGGCAGGCGTAGCCCTCGTACGAGGGGGCGAGAGGGCGGCGGTGGCGCACGCGCCCCGGCCACGGCCGGAGCTGTACGCCACCGCCGTTCCGGCTCCGGCGAACGGGACGGCGTCAAACCCGCGCCTGCCCCGCGGCGCCGCACGCCGGCCGGGACGGACCCGTCCGACGCGGCCACGGCGCTCCGGGCCGTCGGCCGAGCCCACCCCCGTGAAGCTCGACCCCGACCCGGGCCGGTACCTCCGCCACCACCCCATCGACACTTCAGTGGTGACGAAGCATTGGTAACGTACACCAGAGTGACTGTCCGGCGTCAACCAAAGTGTTGCCGGGGCCGGCCCGTTGGGCTTCGAGAAACACTGTGGTGGGCAAAGACTCGGCATCACGCCAAGGAGGCCGTGTACGTGGAGGATGACCAGTCGCCCACCTTCGCCCAACTCCTGGACCACCTCTTCCGCGAGGTGCACCCCCCTTCCCGGGGGCCCTACACCTACGCGGAGGTCGCCGAGGGGATCCGCAGGGCTGCGACCGGAGAGGGGCGCGGGGTGACGGCGAGCGCCATCCAGCAACTGCGCACCGGCGCCAAGCGGAACCCGACGCGTCACACCATCAAGGCGCTGGCCGACTTCTTCGGCGTCCCGGCGGGCTACTTCGTCGACAGCGCGGCGGCCGAGCGCACCAAGGCGGAGATCGGCCTTCTCGCCGCCATGCGCGATCAGGACGTCCGCAAGGTGGCCCTGCGCGCCAACGGCCTGAGCGTCGACAGCCTGAAGATGCTGTCCACCGTGATCGAACAGGCCCGGAAGCTCGAAGGGCTCACCACCGACGACCCCGCGCAGGACCTCAACCTGGACGACTGAACCGCGCACGGGCGGCGATCACACGGTCCACGCGCCCGTCCGGCCCCACCCCGCCCCGCCCCGCCCCGACACCCCCTGTGGCCGCTCATCGACAGGGGGGCATCAGACGTTCCCGGCACAAGCCCGGCATCCCCGGCCGCACGGCCTGGCCGCGGCGGCACCCCGCCCTCGAATCGGAGTCGCGAACATGTCAGCATTGGGGCGCGCGTACCGGGCTTCCAGGGAGAGGTCCGCCCCGGCCGACCACCCCCGCCCGGCGTCACCAGAGTGAGGACATGGACCTTGAGCAGCTTCGCGCCACGTGTGAGGCGCGCGTCGAGGCACTTCAACTCCCGCACCGCTTCAGCACCCGTGACCTCCGCGACGCCGTGGCCGAACAGCGCGGACGCCCCATCATCCTGCGCCCCCTGAGCACCCTGGGCGCCATGGACGCTCCGTGCGGCATCCGCCTGGAGACCCCTGACGCCGATCTGTTGTTCTACGAGGAGGCCACCTCCCCCCTCCACCAGAACCACATCCTCGCCCACGAGATCAGCCACATCATCTGCGACCACCCCGGCAGCCTGGAACTGGACCAGGACACCCTGCGCGCGATCGGGTTCAACCCCACCCTCGTCCAGCGCATGTCCGGCCGGACCAGCTACACCAGCGAGGACGAACGCGAGGCCGAGGTGATGGCCAGCGTGATCCGGCAGCTCATGTACCGGGGGCGCGAAGGCCCGTCGAGCCGGCCCGCCAGCGGCGCCGAGAGCTGGGACGCGCTGTTCGCCGAGCCACACAGGAAGAAACGCCACCGGAAATGATCAACATGCTCTTCACGGGCACGGCCGTCGTGCTGCTGTGCTTCGCCGCCTACTGGGTGCGAGGACGCGGCGGACACCGCCCCACGGGCACCTGGGCGATGGCGGCGCTTCTGACCTCGTTCGCCCTCGCCTTCGCCTCCTACGCCCCCGCCGTGGAGCGCGCGGTCGAATCGGTGGTCCCCCACGTCGCCCGGCTCCTCAGCAACACCTTCACCCTGACGGCGGCCACCTCGGTCCTCGCCTTCCTCTTCCAGCTCAACCTGGACCGCGAACGGGCCCACCGGCAGATCCGGCTGCGCGTCATCGCCCTCGCGACCTGCGTCGCCGGCATGACCGTCTTCTTCGCCGCCGAACAACTCACCGGACGGAACCCGGTGTTGTACGCGTGCTACGTACTCATCTACATCTCCTACCTGGGATACACGGCCAAGGACTTCCTGCTGCAGACCTGGGCCCAGTCCAGGCGCTCGACCCGCCGCAGTCAGCGCTGGGGCCTGCGCACGACCTCGATCGGCTGTGG
This sequence comes from Streptomyces sp. NPDC001549, assembly GCF_042894025.1. Lineage (NCBI taxonomy): Bacteria > Bacillati > Actinomycetota > Actinomycetes > Kitasatosporales > Streptomycetaceae > Streptomyces > Streptomyces sp. NPDC001549. The sequence continues at coordinate 2,320 of NZ_JBIAVJ010000013.1, read as the reverse complement.
CTTCGCCCTCGTCTACGCCGCGTACAAGCTCTTCGCCCTGGTCTCCATCGGCCTCGGCCTGGGGCTCGTACCCGACCACGCCCGGTGCTCGACACCGCTGACCCCCTTCCGCTGCACGTTCAGCGTGACCGCGCCCGCCGTCGCCGTTCTCCTCATCACCGCCGGACTCACCCTCCCCGCCCTGCTGTGGCCGCTCAGCCAACTGCGCCGCCGCCGCTGGGAACGGAACTCGTTCACCGCGCTGGAGCCCCTGTGGCGGGAGGTCACCTCGGCGGTCCCCGAGGTCGTACTCGACCCGGGCAACACCGAGACCGACACCCACGACCTCGACTTCCACCTCCACCGCCGGGTCATCGAGATCAACGACTGCGTGCTGGCCCTGCGCCGGTACCGTCAGGCGTCGGTACGGGACGCCGCGGCCGCCGAGGCCGCCCGCCGGGGCGCGGCCGGCACCCCCGAGGGTGACGCCGGGGTGGAGGCGGCGGTCATCGCCGCGGCCGTCGACGCGAAGCGCGCCGGACTCCCCCTCGACGGCGACGAGGCCCCGCCCGCCGCCGGCACCCGCTCCCGCAAGGGCGACCTCCCGGCGGAGACCGCGTGGCTGCTGCTCGTGGCGGACGCCTACGCGCGGCGCCCGGCCCCCGAGAACGCGGGAGCGGCCTCGTGACCGCCCCGCGGCAGGACCCCCTGCGCGACCCGCGCTTCTTCGCCGACCCCTACCCCACGTACGACCGGCTGCGCGAAGGCTGCCCGGTCCGGCGCATCCCCACCGGCTCCGGCGGCCACCACGCGTACCTGATCACCGGTCACCCCGAGGCCCGCGAGGCGTTCACCGACCCCCGCCTGTCCAAGGACACGGCCCGCTTCTTCGCCGACCGCCCCTCGAACCGCGACCTGCACCCGGCGATCTCCCGCAACATGCTGGCGAGCGATCCTCCCGCGCACACCCGCCACCGGCGGGTGGCAACACGGCTGTTCACGACGGGCCGCGTCCGGAAACTGCGCCCGTTCATCACCCGGGTCGTGGACGACCTCACGGCCGCGTGGCGACCTGGCACGGACATCGACCTGGTGGCGGACCTGGCGGTCCCCCTGCCGGTCACCGTCGTCTGCGAACTGCTGGGCGTCCCTGAAGCCGACCGCGCCACCCTCGCCGCCCGATCCCACGACCTCTTCGACGCGACCGACACCGCCCGCATCGACGCCGCGTCACACCACATCGGCGACTACCTCACCCGCCTGATCGACACGGCCCGCGCCACCCCCGGCGACGACGGCCCGCTCCACTCCCTCCTGCGCGACTGCGACGAGGGCGGCCTCGACCGCGACGAGACGGTCTCCCTGGCCGCCCTCCTCCTGGTCGCCGGGCACGAGACCACCACCCACTTCATCGGCAACGCCGTCCTGGCCCTGCTCCGGCACCCGGAGGCGTTCGACCGCCTGTGCCGGGATCCGGACCTGATCCCCGGCGCCCTCGACGAACTGCTCCGCTTCGACTCCCCGGTGAGCGTGGCCACCTTCCGTCACAGCACGGAGGACCTGCGCGTCGGCGGCATCGACATCCCGGCGGGCTTCCCGGTCCTCATCGCCCCCGGTGCCGCGAACCGCGACCCGGCGGCGTTCCCCGACCCGAACCACCTGGACCTCGACCGCGACGCCGGCGGCCACCTCTCCTTCGGCCACGGCATCCACCGCTGCCCGGGCGCCCCCCTGGCCCGGGCCGAGGCGGAAATCGCCCTCCGCACCCTGCTGACCCGCTTCCCGGACACCCGCCTGGCCACCCCCGCCGATTCCCTCACCTGGCGCCGAACCCGCCTCACCCGCGGCCTGACCACGCTCCCCCTGACCCTCGCCTGACCCCCACCAGCCACTGCGCTGGCGCACCGGAAAGCAAAAGCCCGCCGCGGACTCCCGGTTCAGGGATTCCGCGGCGGGCACGGCAGCGGCGTGGGTCAGGCGCCCTTGGCGATCGGCTCCAGGATCGCCACGCACTCCACGTGGTGCGTCATCGGGAACATGTAGCGGGGAGTCCAACCCACAAACGTGCAGGCAGATGGGGTTTCTAGCCACGTAAATGATCTCTTAGGCGCCGAGAGCGTCAAACGAGCGTCAAACTCAGCAAGCACCGATCCGCACGCTTGGGCTCTGCGGGGAGCTCCCACATGCCCACAGCCATCCTCCGAGACCAAGGCCGGCCTGGCGCTTGAATCCGCCGCTGGTCATCAGTTACTGAGGTTGTAGGCGTGGTGTCGTGAGTGTGAGGCCGGTCGCGGAGAGGCATCCGTTGATGATGTCGCCGCGGTATTGGATTTGGCGGAGG